>JAGTUY010000046.1 GCA_018224455.1 Desulfosarcina sp. | reverse complement strand
CCACGTCGACCTCCTGTGGGAAATATATATGAACGTCTGTTCAAACATAAAAATAACTGCCTCATCGTCAAGTGACAAGCGCCTTTTTTTTTGATTCCTCTCTTTTCAGCGTTGACGGGTTGTCGATGGCTTGGTTAGTGTTATCCTTCCATGACGAGGATCGATGAATGGGATACCGCGTGGCTTGATCGTCAACAACGAAGCAACCCCTTGACAAGAATAGGAATCTCTGCAACACGGGGAATCATGGGCATCATCTTTGGAACCGCAATTCTGACATGGATAAAAACGATTGGAGATTCATGCATGGCTCTGACAAAAAAAGACATCGTTGACCGGATGCAGGCGGAACTCGGTTTTCTCAGAAACAGATCCGTTGAGATCAACGAATCCCTTCTTGAACTCATCAAGGCGACCCTGGAATCCGGTGATGATGTCCTGGTTTCCGGCTTCGGCAAATTCTGTGTGATGAAAAAAAAGTGCGAAAAGGCCGGAACCCGGCTACCGGTGAAGATCTGATGCTGAAACCAAGGCGAGTGGTGACGTTCAAGTGGTCTGGCAAATTAAGGCAAAAGGTGGCCGGGAAATGAAGACTGCACGCAATCGCCGCCGGCACCCTCGCCGCACGGCGCTATTCAGTGCGAAATACACATCCAAAGAGGGAACGTATCGGGATCTGGTCAGAGATATTGGCGCCGGCGGTGTTTTTGTGCGCACCCGACGGAAGATGGTTCAGGGCCGGACCATCAACCTTCAGATCCCGATATTGGTGTTCGATAAAAGGCTCAGTCTGATGGGGACAGTGGTGCGGTGTGATGCCTCAGGCTTTGCGATGATGTTCGACAAACCGATTGACGAAAAGATTTTTAATGCTGGCGATTGGGGACTGGTTCCGTTATAGGCCAAGGACACCGGCAACAGCAGCCGAATGATCAACGCCCGGTCTGAAACCGTGGCTGCCAAACCCAGCTTTCGAACGGCGTTCAAGTGGCGCAGATGCCTGATCCCCGCCGATGGATTCTACGAGTGGAAGGGAGAAAAGGCAATTAACAGCCGATGTTCCTGACCCTGCCCGGCTTGCCTTGCTCACCCCCGCCGATCACCGACACTCGGGGGGCGTCTGTGTGCAGTGGGTCTTTTTCAGACGATCGGTGTATCTCTCCCAGAACCCCTTTTTGGTTTTTGCGTCGGCTGCGTCAAATTTGCGCCGGCACTCGTCCGAGCAGAAATAATGGGTGCCTTTGTCGTCATCGGCGGTAAATTGCACCTTGCGCGGATCGAACGTCTTGCCGCAGACCGGATCCACGGCGGTTTCCGGAATCGTGTTGGTTTGGGTCATGAGATAACCTCCTTGCACGTAGTTGGTTGCTGAATGTTTAGGTGTGGCCGATTATGCTGACATTCTAACTATAATACCATTTTTTTATTTGGCACGCCAGATCTGCTCAAATCAGGGCAACCTGTCCATCATGACATGCCCGATCGTCAAATAATCCTCAGGTCTCATCGATCGATACGCGCTTGCCCTGCAGGCCGTCAGCTTAAAGGGGGCAATCTTCGAGTCGGGATCCAGTTCATCACCGAAACGAGGCCGAATCCCAAAATGGCAGCCCCGTCAGCCTGCACGCTCGGCAAGTCGAACGTGTTGCCGGCATTAACGAAGCCAATCGATTCCTTTGCTGAAGTTATTTGCGACGCTGGTTTTGCCGTTCTGGTTGATGACAATCGGAATTTGGGCGCCGGCGGTGGCGAACCCCGCCAGGAGATTGACAAGGGATATCAACCCCTTGACACGACAAGGCATTCGTGCGATCAATAATGTGTTCCCACCGACCGCACGACCACTTAACCGGAGATTAATCCATGGCACTAACAAAACACGATATCGCTGAACAGGTTCAGGCCAAACTCGGGTTCCCCAAGAATCAATCCGTCGAGATCACAGAGGCCATCCTCGAAACCATCAAAGCAACACTGGCGTCTGGTGAAGATGTATTGGTAAGTGGCTTCGGCAAGTTTTGTGTGAAGGAAAAACGGGAACGGAAAGGTCGCAATCCGGCTACAGATGAAGATCTGATGCTGCCTGCACGCAGGGTGGTGACGTTCAAGTGTTCTGGTATATTACGGGAGAAGGTGAATGGAAAATAATCAACGCCAATACCCTCGCCGTGCGGCTTTCATCATTGCGGAATACACGCTTGAAGAGGGAACTTACCGGGATGTGATCAAGAATATAAGTGCTGCCGGCTTATTCGTAAGGACTTGGAGAAAATTTGTTGCTGAGGAATCTATCTCCCTCAAATTCCCATTGTTTCAATTTGACAATATTATTCAGGTCTTCGGAAAAGTTGTTCGTAATGATCATGATGGATTTGCGGTGACTTTCGATGAACCGATCAATGGCTTGATCTGCAAAGATGGACGGCTCCCTGAGATTGTTCATGAAGGTGACAGATCTCCACGGATATCCAATTGAGGGAGATTTAACCCGTGAGGTCGAAACGCTGCCTGGTGCAGTGGCCTTGGATCTGGATGGTCTCTATCGGGGCTGGAAGAAGGGTATGACATCCAGTATTATCATATTGATTTACTATAAATTTTTTGGCATAGGTATTGCTGTCTTTAAAAATAGAATAAAT
>JAGTUY010000045.1 GCA_018224455.1 Desulfosarcina sp. | reverse complement strand
GGAGAACCTTGAATTCGTAGGCAATCTGATCCTCTCCCAGTCCCAGTTGACTGCCGTGGTTGATGCGCAACACCCAGTGCCCACTGGCGCCGTCAACGAGGTAATTGGCATTGTATTCCCCGGCAGCCAAAAAGGATATGGTCATCGGGCGGTCGACCCAGCCCTTCGTACTGAGAAATTGGCTGATTCGTTCCAGTGTGTCTGGTTCGTTCATTTTGCCACCATGTTTGGGTTGCCGATCTAACAATGAAGGATGCTATATTACACAGCGCGCTCAATTTTCAAGACAACGTCCTGTTGCTCAGCCCAGATCGATTGAAACGCATTGGCGATCATTCCCGAACAGATTACCATCAGGTTGTTGAATCGGCTCAGATTGCTCCAGTAATTGACATGATCAGCATCAAATACGCTTTCCAGGCTTGAATAATCAGCTTTCATCATTCTATTCCTTCCCGGGGCCTCAATCCCGAAGCCGTTTACACCATCTGGTTCGTCAACATGAAACCCAAGAAGAGTGAGACCGGCGCTTGCTCGGCGCCCTACATGTTCAAAACCGACCAGTGGGGCAATGGCAGTTACAGTGCGCCCTTGACACAGGCTCCCCTTGGAAATCGGTTTAAAAATGTAGGCAACTACTCATCCTATTGCTGATGCGTCAAAGCGCAGAGGGGTGGCATTAACCACAGGTTTGAAAATTCACTTGGAACCGGCATGGTACCGAAGGTCTTCTGGGGCTCTTTGAGCCAGGGATGGCATAGACCATCTTGATCCCGATGGGCGACCCTTGATGAGCACCAAGATTATGGATTCGTTTCCGAGCTTACCGATTTGCAAAGTGACATCTTGGCGATACTTGATGTTCCCAAGTGCTGCTACTCTTATGGCTACCTGTTCGACAGTTCATAGAACTCGGTAGTGCCGGGGAGAGAAATTGAGCCAATCGGAAATTAGGAAAATTTTTTTTCAAAGAGCGAAATCCAAGTCGATACCAAATCCATTTTAAAGAGAACCCAAGGATAGATGCTAAAGGCGGGGAGTTTTATTCATGTGCCAGCCAACATATTCCCGGAGATCCCACAGGATCATCAGCAGGAAGCCGCCCGGGAAAAGGCACAAAAAAGGTATTGCCGGCCAGATGCCCTGGTTCAGGGAAAAAACCACGGGCGTCATCAGATAAGCAAATAAAATAAAATTCGTCACAAGATTCAAACCGGGTTTTCCGGGGTTTGTAAAAGGGATCATCTTTCTTCCCGTCTTTTCCAGAACCCCGAATTTCGGGGTGCGGGCGAATACACCGCCTTTTTGGAGCACTCCTTTTAAAACCGCCATGGAAAAAAAAGGTGCCAGGCCGATGCTGGCCACGGGCAGCAGGGGTAAAACAAATAAAGAGCGCTTTAGCCCGGATTTTACGCCGTGAATGGAATAATAGACAAGCACCGCCCCGCCGGTAAATAAAAACAACGGAATATCAATCCAGAGCATTTGATACACGCCGATGCCGATGCGGTTAAGCAAAACCGGATAAAGTGTCAAGGTGGCGATAAACCCGAACACCCAGCAGCAGTTGGCCAGAAGATGGGCCACGGTCTCGACTTTTACGGGCACGGGTACCGGCGCGGACAGGACCCGGGGCAGGAGCTTTCTGGCCGTCTGAATGGCCCCTTTTGCCCAGCGTTCCTGCTGGCACCGGAAGTCCGCCAGGGTCACGGGCAGCTCGGACGGCACCTCCACATGGTGCAGGTAAACAAACCGCCACCCGGTCAGCTGGGCCCGGTAGCTCAGATCCAGGTCTTCGGTGACCGTGTCGGACTGCCACCCGCCCGCGGATTCAATAGCGGATTTTCGCCACACCCCGGCCGTGCCGTTAAAATTAAAAAAAAGCCTGCGTCCGCACCGCACCGCATGTTCCACACCGAAATGCGCGGACAGCAGCAAGGCCTGAAGCCGGGTCAGCCAGGAATAATGGGTGTTTAAAAATCCCCACCGGGCCTGGACCATGCCCACCCCGTCTTCGGCAAAATGCGGCAGGGTTTTCATGAGAAAATCGGGCCCGGGCACAAAATCTGCGTCAAACACGGCAATAAAATCGCCGGATGCCTGCTTGAGTCCTGCGGCCAGGGCCCCAGCCTTATACCCGGTGCGATTGTTTCGGCGAACCACGGAAATGTTTCTGCCTTTTTGGACCCAATATGCGGCTTGTTCATCGGTAATGGCACAGGTGGCATCATCGGAATCATCCAGTACCTGGATTTCAAGCTTGTCATCCGACCATTCCAGGGCGGCTGCGGCATCTATGATCCGGGCCGCCACCCGGGGTTCATTGTAGAGCGGGATCTGAACAGTGACCCGGGGCATGTCGTCTTTTCGCAGGTCCGCTGCCGCCGGCATGGCAAATACATGTCTGCGCCAGCAACGGATCATCCAGATCCGGTGCACACCATACACTGCCAGCCCTGCCATGGCCAGAAAATGAATGATTGTCAATATGTTGAGGATTGCTGTGTGCATGGGCAAGGCGTTAGCACACCGGTTTTAGAACTGCAACATTTCAATGCATTAAAGATTTTATCAATCCATTTACAATAATATATAGATTTTATCAATTTTATAGATTGATTTTTTTAATTTTAGATACGTTATTTTTTCACACAGCTTTTCACTTTAATTTTATCACCTCTAAGGAGTGGTTTTGTGAATCCGCAACCTGTTGTCGCAAAGAAAGAATCAACCCTTCAAACAAGCAACCGCCCATCTTTTCTTTTTCGCCAGCCCCTGGCAGACCAGATGGCTATCATCACGGGAAATGCGGGACTATCCGACGGATCACGGAGTCAAAACCGTGATTGTCGTCTGCCCGAATTGCTATCGGCTATTTAACGCCCATGGGCAATCCCTTAAAGTGACTGCCGCGTATGAAATTCTTGCCGCGGATACGGGAAAAAACATCGCCAGCGACAT
>JAGTUY010000044.1 GCA_018224455.1 Desulfosarcina sp. | reverse complement strand
ATTAAAATAACCACGCCCGGAGCGAAGGTCAGCCAGGGGGCGTCAAAAATAAAGGCCTTGCCGTCAGACAAAATGTTACCCCATGTGGCGTGGGGGGGCGGTACGCCGAAACCCAAAAAACTAAGGCCCGCTTCGGTGAGCATGGCCGACGCAATGCCCAGGGTGGCCGACACCAGAACCGGCGCAACGGCGTTGGGCATGATGTGGCGAAAGATAATGCGGGCGTCGCTGATACCCAATGCCCTGGCAGCCGCCACAAAATCCTGTTCTCTCAATGACAGGAACTCCGCGCGAACGAAACGAGTGGTCCCCATCCAACTGGTCAGCCCGATAATGACCATGATGTTGTAGATGCTCGGCGGCAGCAGGGCGACCACCGTGAGAATCAAAAAGAACGAGGGAAAGCAGAGCATGATGTCCACGGCGCGCATGATCAACGTGTCCACCTGAATGGTCGGCAGCACCATCCATTTCAGGTAGCCGGGCAGCCTCGACACGCTGCGGTCGTATCGGTGGGTACAGACCCATCCGGCGATGGCGGTGATCAACAGAACAGCGGCTGCCATAAATAGCCGATGATAAGCCAGCACGATGGCCGCGCTCAATAGCAGCCCGACGATAACATGCCCCGACTGAATATATTGCCGCCCGTAGTATCCGGCAATGCCGCCCAGCAGGATGCCGATGCCCACGGCAATGCCCACGGCCACAAACCCAACCGTCAGCGACACCCAGGCTCCCTGGAGCATGCGGGCAAATACATCCCGGCCCAGTTCATCCGTACCCAGCAGATAGACGCCCAGCGTGGGAAGCGCTTCCGGTCGCAAGCTGTCTGCTTTAGGGGTTGACAGGGGCGGCCGCAGCTTTTCCTGCAGGCGCACGCGGGCAGGGTCCAAAATGGGGTCATTGCCGGAAGTCAACGCCAGCCCGGCCACGGCCACGGCAAAAAAAACCAGAAAAATGATCAAGCCGCTAAGGGCCATTCGGTTTTGGCGCAGCAGATGCCATGTCTCCGCCCAGGGCGAGCGGGATGGCGGCATGTAGGCTTCGCCGGTCTCGATTCGTTCGACGGGGTTGGCTGTGGTCGGCATCAGAGTTTGATCCTTGGATCCGCCACCATGTAGAGCACGTCGGAGATCAAGGTGCCCACCAGTACCAGAACGGCGGTGATGAAGTTGACCGTTAATATGACCGGGTAGTCCCTGCCCAAAATGGCTTCGTAGGCCAATCTTCCCATGCCTGGCCAGGAGAAGATCGATTCGATGATCACCGACCCGCCGATGAGTCCGGGCAGAATCAGTCCGAACATGGTGACAAAGGGCAGCAGTGCATTGCGCAGGGCGTGCCTGTAGTATACGGTTTCGGACGGCAGTCCTTTGGCCCGGGCCGTGCGCACGTAATCCTGGCCGATGATCTCCAGCATCTGGCTGCGCACATACCGGGAGAGCACCGCCACCCCGCCAGTCGCCCCGAGAATGGAGGGCAGCACCAGATGCCAGGTGCGATCCATGATCTGAACAAAAGGGGAGGACGACGTCACACCGAACGTCTCCATACCGATCACGGGCACCTGCAGTTTGGTGACGGTCAGGATGATCAGGATATAGGCGAAAAAGAATCCCGGGATGGAGATGAGCAGATAGGCCAGAAAGGTGGCTGATTTATCGTAGACCCCATCCCGCATAATGGCCGATCGGATACCCACGGGAAAGGAAAAGGTCCAGGTCAAGATGGTGCCCACAACAAACAGGGGCAAGCTGTTCAGAAAACGCTCCCCTATCTTCCCCAGCACCGGCAGATTATCGCGCCAGGAAACAATTCGGCCGGTGAGGAGATTTTTATAAAAAAGCATGTACTGGACATGCAGGGGCTTGTCCAGATTGAACTCCGTGCGCATACGCGCCACCATCTCCGGCGTGAACTTGGGATTCAGCGGGTCGATTTGACTCGGTTCGCCCGGAGCCAGATGAATGATCAAAAAGGAGATCACCGAAACGAAAAAGAGGGTCACGAGCTTTTGAACGATGCTTCTTCCCATAAAGGCCAGCATGGGGGCTCCCTATCCGTCGGCCGAAAATTCGGGCGGCCGGTTCAGTTTGATCCACTGGTTGAAATGAAAGCTGTAGCTGCCGGTTTTGGTGGGGACGATGGGTTGGTAAACGCGGCGACCGTCGACCCCGGTGACTGCTCTTACAATGCGCTTGTCCAACAAAGCGGTCCAGCGGCTGATGTACAAAAAGGTGTAGGGCTGCTCTGCAGCAATAATTTCATGCAACCGATGGCAATAGGCCACCTGGCGCTCATGATCATACTCCTGTCTGATCTTCAAGATCAAATCGTCGGCCGTGGGGTTGGAAAACCCCACGAAGTTGAGTTGAAAGGGGCCGCTCTGGCTGGAGTGCCAGATTTGAAACAGATCAGGATCGATGCCCATGGACCAACCCAGTATCAGGGCGTCAAAGTCGAGCTGATTGACGCGTCTTTGAATGAACACCGACCACTCCAGCAAATCGGTCTCGACCTGAATGCCGATCTTCTTCCACGCATCCTGGGCAATGGCCAGAATGGCTTTTCGCAGTGGGTTGCCGTTGTTGGTGATCAAGGTGAAGGCCAGGCGCTTGCCGTTTTTTTGCAGATAGCCGTCGCTTCCACGCCGCCACCCGGCCTCCGCCAGCAGCTTGACCGCACCTTGCGGATCATAGGGCAACGGTTCGATGTTGGGGTTGTAATAGTCGGTCTGTTTCACAAAGGGTCCGGTTATGGATTCTCCCTGGCCGTAGAGCACGTAGTCGATGATCTCCTGGGTGTCGATGGCCATGCCCAACGCCCGCCGTACGCGGGGATCGGTGAACGGCTCCCGCCTTGAATTGTAGCCGATGTAGGAGTACCCGAAGGCCGTGCCCGAAAAATGTTGAAAGCGTTCATCGTTGCTGAACCGCGCCACCTGATGCGGCAGCACGTTGTAATCGTCAACCGTGCCGGCATAAAACTCCATCTCCTGGGTCAGGGGATCGGGAATGATGCGCATCACGTATTCCTGATAGTTGGGCGCACCCGCCCAATAGGCTTCAAACCGTTTCAGCCGAACGTACTGGTCCGATTTCCACTCCTGAAACACAAAAGGTCCGCAGCCGACGGGCCGGCGGCTGAATCGGCTCTGGCGCATGCTGAAGTCCTCCGGCTGCTGGCCCCTTGCGCTCGCCTCCTGGGCAAGCGCCTGGTCGCTGAGCAGGTGAGCGGGTAATATCCCCATGCCCCAGGTTGCAAAAGCCGGCGAATAGAGCCGTTTGTATGCGATGCGCACCGTCAACGGATCCACGACCTCCACCTGTTTCACTGGCTCGTAGTCGGGAATGCGCGGGGAGAGGTTCTTGGGGTTGAGGATGGCTTCATAGGTGAATTTTACATCCGCGGCCGTCACCTCATGCCCGTCGTGAAATTTGACACCCGGCCGGAGATAAAACTCGATGATCGGGTTGTGGGCGGTCGGGGGCATTAACTCCCTCGCCTTGGTGTTAAGCTGCACGGCGGGCAGACCGGGTTCGGCGGTCACATGAGCGGATGGGTCAAAGGTGTCAAAATAGCCATCTCCCAATATATCGGCCAGGCTTTCAAAGAGCATCTGATCCACCCGATCGAGCACGATGCGAACCCGCTGTGGCGCCTTGGCCCGAAGGGTGATGGGCTTGGTGTTTTCTCCTTCCTGGATCGAAACGATGCGGGTGATATCTTCCGCAGGCAGCAAATCAACGCTTTTGACATGCCGCCATTCAGAGGTGCCCGGGTCCAGGGCGGTCCGAAGCTTTGAGACCAGATCAGAAGGGTCGATGAGACCCCAGCGGGTCGTGGCGGCATGATTGTTGATGTAAAAAAAAGCATGTTCGTATATCTTCCAGCCATGCGCCACACGACCGCGAAATTGAAGGTTCTCATCCCGGTCGATGAGACCTTCAAACACCAGTCCGTTGATCTGGCTGCTGGCACTGTCGGCGGAAAGAATGGGGTTGAGCATGGCAGCATCACCGGATGAACTGGTGATAAATTGCACAAGCCGATCCGGATTCCCCCGGGTCTGTTCCTCATAGGTGGGCACCCAGAAATAGGAGAGCATCAGCACAAGCGAAACAATGGCCGGTGCGATGATCAGAAAGCGTCGTACGGTCATATGTGGCGGTTTACCTTACCGGGTGCTAATGGGGCCGCGATTGCAGGCCCGGATTAAAAATAACCGATGTTACCTGGGAAAATGGTTCAGCTCCGCGCATACCGGACGGAAGTTGCGTTAGATTAGGCAAAAGGCCCGTTGAAGTCAAGGAAAGACGCACGCGCGGCTGGCATGCCCTTCACCCCATGGCGCCTTCGTCTGCGGGCGCTTGCACGACAGCGAAAGCCCTCGGGAATGTCGACACCCCGCCATCGCGCCGACCGGCGAAATGACCGCAGCCCCGGCGTCGAGATTTCCAAGCACTTGACTTTGCATCAGGCCGGGT
>JAGTUY010000043.1 GCA_018224455.1 Desulfosarcina sp. | reverse complement strand
CTGTCCGTAGCCGTACACCCCGAGGATCCGGAAGCCGGCGCGGTGGTAGAGAACAACCGAGACCTGATCGCGAACCTGGCCCGCCTCACCGCCATCAGCGTTGAAGCTGCCATGAAGCGGCCCAAGATGGCGGCAACGGTCCTGGTCAACGGGGCAACGGTATATGTGCTGCTCGAAGGCATCATCGATTTTGCCCAGGAGCAGACGCGCCTGGAAAAGGAAATCGGCAAGCTATCCAAAGAATTGTCCGGCATGAACAAAAAACTGGGCAACGAGGATTTCCTCAAAAAAGCACCCGCCGATGTGGTGGACGGTGTCCGCGAAAAGCACGCCGCCCTGCTGGAAAAACAGCATGCTTTAGCGGCAACCTTGGAGCGAGTCAAGGATATGATGGCTTGACCCCATTTGCGAATTGGATATTGTAGTTTAAAATTTATTTGAGATTTGTTATTTGTAATTTGTTGCTTTTTAACCTTCTGCTACCGGACAATCCGAATGTTATGAAGTTTCATCGAAGGTGAACCATGCACACCACTGACGAGTTGATCCAACTGGCCCTGAAAGAAGACATCGGCCCAGGGGATATCACCACCGACAACCTGGTGGCCCCGGATACACGGGGAAGGGGTGCGATCGTCGCCAAACAGGATCTGGTGGTCGCCGGCCTCCAGGTGGCCGAGAAGGTCTTCAAGACTCTCGAACCGCAAATCGATTTCAAGGCCCTTTACTCGGATGGAGACCGAATTCCTGCCGGCAGCACGGTGGTCAGAATCGACGGCACACTGGGCACCCTGTTAAAGGGAGAACGCACCGCCTTGAACTTTCTTCAACGGCTGTCCGGCATTGCCACCCAGACGCGCACCTTTGTCGGGGAGGCCGGCGGAACGGCGGTGAAACTGGTGGATACCCGCAAGACCACGCCGGGCTGGCGGGTGCTGGAAAAGTACGCCGTGCGCATGGGCGGCGCACATAACCACCGCATGGGCCTGTACGACGGTGTATTGATCAAGGACAATCACATCGCCGTGTCCGGTGGTATCGCCAATGCGGTAAAAAAAGTCCGGCAACAGGTCTCCCACCTGGTAAAAGTGGAGGTCGAGACGGCCACCTTTGAAGAAGTAAAAGAAGCCCTGGCCGCCGGCGCAGACGTCATCATGCTCGACAACATGGATCTGGATCAGATCCGCCAGGCCGTTCGTTTGATCGACAAAAAAGCCCTGGTGGAAGCCTCCGGCAACGTCACCCGGGGACGACTGAAGGAGCTGGCCCGAACCGGGGTGGATCTCATCTCCATCGGCGCCCTGACCCACTCGGCCGTGGCCGTGGACCTGAGTATGAGGATTGAAGCGAATTGAGGAATTCAGGAATTGAGGGATTTAGGAATCGTTTATCCGCTTAATCCTCAATTCCACAAGCCCATAATCCCTTAATTTAAACAAATGATCCCTATTCGCGACACCACACCGATCAAAACCGTCCCGGTGGTCAACAACACCATCATCGGCATCAATGTGGTGTTTTTTTTGGTGCAATTGGCCCAGGGGCCGGCCCAGGACCATTTCGTCTACCTTTACGGGCTAGTCCCGGCAAAGTTCACCGTCCCCCAGGTGTCGGCTTACTTCTCTCTCGGCCAGCGGATCATCTCCCTGTTCACCTTCATGTTTCTGCACGGCGGATTCATGCATTTGATCGGGAACATGTGGTCCCTTTACATTTTCGGCGACAATGTCGAAGATCGTCTGGGGCCGGCACGATACATCGTCTTCTACCTGCTGTGCGGTCTGGCGTCGGGAATGACCCAACTGCTCTTCAATGCCCACTCCAACATACCCACCATCGGCGCCAGCGGTGCCATCGCAGGCATCATGGGCGCCTATTTCATCCTCTACCCCCGTTCACGCATACTCACCCTGGTCCCGATCATCTTCATCCCCTGGTTCGTGGAGATCCCGGCTTTCTTTTTTCTGGGAGTCTGGCTGCTGCTGCAGATTTTCAATGCAGCGGGAAGTTCCGGGCATGCCGGCGGGATCGCCTGGTGGGCGCATATCGGCGGATTCGTCTTCGGCGTGCTCTTTCTCAAGCTGTTCGACCGCATACCGGCCACCGGCGTTACCGACCGGCTGCGCCACGCCACCGAAAAGAAGCGATCCCACCGTTTTCAAGTGGTTAAAACCGCCGGCGGTGAGGAGGAGGCTAACCTTTACGGCACCCTTACCATCACCCAGTACGAAGCCATGGTCGGCGCACGCAAACTAATCACCGTCCCCAGGGGGTTGCAGAATCGCCTGTACAATGTCGTCGTACCCCAAGGCATTGCCGACGGCCAGGTGCTGCGGTTAAAAAACGTGGGCAAATCCAAATCCGACGGCACCCGGGGCGACATGATGCTCAAGGTCAATATTCAGCACATTTGACCATGCATCGTCATCTGCCAATTTATTCTCCCGTCGGCTGATTTTTCGGTGTTATGCGAAGTTTTTCTGAAAAGGGCCTAAACCTGCTTTTTGAGCAAATCCCTTATTTCCGCAAGCAAAACTTCCTGTGCCGGGGGCTCTGTTGGCGCTTGGGATGCCTCTTCCTCTTTTCGCTTGAGGGAATTAATTCCTTTGATAGCAATGAAAATGGCAAATGCGATAATGGTGAAATCGACGGCCGTCTGGATGAATTTTCCATAACCGATGACGACAGCAGGTATATCTCCAGAAGCTTCTTTGAGCGTTATTGCTAAGTTGGTAAAATCGATCCCTCCCACCAGCAAACCGATCGGCGGCATGATCACATCGGCAACAAATGAAGAAACGATTTTACCAAATGCTGCGCCAATAATGATGCCAACCGCCATATCGATCACATTCCCTTTGACGGCAAACTCCTTAAACTCTTTCATCATACCCATGCTAAGTCCCTCCTGATTATAATGTGGAATGGTTTTGCAGACATTTTAAGCTTTTATCACGAAACCATCTCTGTGTTAAACCAAAGAAACGGTGAGAAGGATCATCTGATAGGTGGCGGTGCTTGGCCTACTTGCCAAATAATCGGCTTGCCATACCCATAGCGCCGGTGACGCCACCGATTGAATCAAGCAGTGAGCCGCCGCTGCTGGCTTTATCCACCATCTGCGGAAGCGCCTCAGATAAACCTCCGGCCGCCTCTTGCGCGCTAATTCCCAACTTGGATGCAAATTCAGATATCTTATCGGCGCCGAGCATGTTGGTAATCTGATCAGGCGAGATGGCTTCATTATTTCCATCGCCAAGCCAGGATTTAGCGATGCCGCCAAGTCCGCCAGAATCCATCTTTGATAACAATGAACCCAGGTCGAAGCCGCCTTTGCTGCGGTCCCCTCCAGCAAGGCTGGAAAGTGCTGATATCAGGTTGCCGATATCCAGGCCACTACCTGCAACGCCACTTCTTTGACTATTTCTGAACGCTGCTGCGCCTATTTTCAACAGATTTGCCATATCCATGATAAATCCTCCCGGTCAGTTGTTGGTTGGTTTTACATGCTTTTTCTATCCAGCATGTTTGGAAATACATTCTCGATTTCTAGCTTTCTGGACATCCGCCTCAACATCATTTAAATTATAATTACTACCCTCCAAGCAGATTTAGCAAGCCCTGATGCTCGGTAATATGCAAGCCGGTAAGGAGGCCTTGAAGGAAAGCGGCTCCCGATAAAATAAACACGACTATCCCCAGACTTAAAAGCCCCAGGAATATATCGATTGTCTTTTCAACAAAAAAACTGATCCCAAACACGACCAATAATAGTGCGGCTATCGCCAAGGCGATTGTCTGAGTGGGTAAATCGCCGGCGAAGCTGAACTGTTTAAAGTAGGAGAATAACCAGAAGAGTCCTGTACCCATCACTGCTGCTATAATGAATGCCATCGGCAGTTTTTTCAAAGCACGGCTCATGAGGCAGATGCCCAAAAGAAGCATCAGAAGAATGGATACCCCCGACACCTCAGATCCTTTCCCACCTTGAATAATCATCGCCACCGGAGCCGTCAGAAGAATCGCACCGAAAAGAAAAGAGATCACCTGAAGCAATTTGCTCTCGTTTTCTCGTCGTTTTAGGGTCCGATTGACCCCCAACACACACCCCAGCGCTCCGGAAACTAACAAAAGCCACGGAATATAGGTCTCAAGCACGAGTTATCTCCGTATCATGGCAACGATTATTCTTTATTACTCACAAGTTCTTCTACAATCGTTTTTATGGTCTCTGGGAAACCATCACTCCCCGGTACAGGATATAAAAATTTTGAATCATATAAAAGGGACCCTTCAGGTTCACGTCGAGGGTTTTCTCCCACACGCCTTCATCGACGGTGGACATCACTTCCTATGTTGCAGGCAAAGCGATACGGCCTTTCAAATCAAACAATACCATGTCTTCTCCTCTCAGTATTCTGTCGTCTCCATAACCTTTACCGCCGCCTTCTCCAATATCCCCACGGCGAACCCCAGCATCACGAAGTGCTTGTCGGTTGTCGGACTATGGAAAAATCGGGAGTCGTTCTGTTGGGCGATCAACACCGACCGGAACAGGCCGAAGCTGTAATACCGGGCAAAATTCTATAGGGATTCTCCCTGACGAACCAGCTTGGCCTGATCAAGAGAAGTCATCTTCTTTCTTCAAATTTTCAACGGCGCCTTAGGCGCTGACCATGGAAATGACAAAATCCGCATAAGCTTCGACCGAAATTTTACGCCTTTTGTATTTCCAGCGCTTCAAATACGAGTCCTGAAGCAGGGCCTTAATGGCGGCGGCAACCAGCAACGGATCTTTTGTGGCAAAAACGCATGCTCACCATCAATGATGCTCAGTTGACGGCCAATGCAGCGTTTTGAAGACTCGCATGGATCTCATTTTTCCGGTGAATCTCCTCTGAGCCCCAGCACTTCAAAGACATTGATTTCTGCCTTCTTGCCTTTCATCAGCATGGCAGGTAAGGCCTGGGTTGTGACTAAATGGCATGCATGTTTATAGATGGATTCACCGATCAAGATGGTGTTTCTTTCATCTTTGGCCAGTGATTCAATCCGTTTCGCCGTATTGACGGTATCGCCGGTTATCGAATAGGATATTCTCTCCTCAGAACCCAAGTTGCCTGCGATCACTGGGCCATAGTTTAATCCGATTCCCACGCAGATGTCCTGTCCAATCACATCCGTCATTGTGGTATTGATGTCCTTCAAGCGCTCCACCATGGCCAGGGCACACCGCAAGGCGTTTTCTACGCAATCCCGAATCGGCATCGGGGCTCCAAAAATAGCGAAAATCTCATCTCCGACAAATTGTACAACCGTGCCCTCGTGAGCATTAATCACCTCTACCATCATTGTGTAATAGGTGTTGAGCATTTTAACGACACGATCAGGGCTGAGCTGCTCACTGATGGAAGTGAAGCCGCGCATGTCGCAGAACAGTGCGACAATTTCGAGCTTTTCTCCGTGGAACAGGGACCCGCCATGTGCTGCCAAACCTTTCTTTACCACGGCTTCCGGTACATACTTGGTGAAAAGATTGAGCGTACTGAGCTGTATCATATTCAGTTCGTTCAATTTCCGGTTTGTCTCTTCAAGTTGTCGAAACCATTTTCTCTCTTCGGACAGAGCGGCAGCTAATTCGTGCTCCATGCTGACGCGCTTCGTGATGTCTCGTTGAACAGCGAGATAGCGGTAGACATCACCGCTTTTATCCCGAATCGGAACGATAGACCACGCCATAACGAATTCGGTCCCATTCTTCCGATAGTTGATTGTCTGTCCCGACCAGTGTTTCCCTTGTATTAGCCGCTCACGTAAGTCCCTGAAAACGCTGTGGTCGGTTTTTCGCCCTTGAAGGATTCGCGGAGATCTGCCCATAATCTCTTGCTTTGACCATCCAGTCATTCTTTCGAATGCCGGGTTAACGTAAACTATTGATGGGCCTGGACGATCAAGGCCGGTCGTTGTCACCAGGACGCTCTCTGTCATTGCCTCGAGCAGTGACATGGCGTCAATATCTTCATGTAGTGAATCTATCATATCTTTTCCATCTCACTTTCGATCGGATGGTTCAATGAGAATGAAATGGTGGATTAATCTCAACGGCGGATAGGTGCCGTATATGTCAAATCCAATCGTATTTATAAGCTTAGATCTGTCTCCAAAAAATCAAGGAATACATTTGCGCGCTGACTTGCGACCGCTGTCCTCAGACGTCAGACTTAGCCAGGACACCGATAATCGCCCGCATGAATGCCGGCAGATCGTCGGGCGTGCGGCTGGTGACCAGGTGGCCGTCCACCACCACCTCCTTGTCCACCCAGTTGCCCCCGGCGTTGACCAGATCATCCTTGATGGAGAAGTAAGAGGTGACGGTTCGGCCGCGGATGATGTCCGCCGATACCAGCATCCAGCCGGCGTGGCAGATGGCGGCCACCAGCTTGCCGGCCTCGGCAAAGCCTTTGACCATGCCGACCATGGCCGGGTAGCGGCGCATGTGGTCCGGGGCATACCCGCCCGGAATGACCACGCCGTCATAATCGGCGATAGTGATCTTTTCTGCTGTGGTATCGACGCTTACTGGAAGCCCGGCCTTGCTTTTATAGGTGTCGGCGCTGCCCGACCCCACCACAGTCACATGGGCGCCTGCCTCCTTGAGCCGGTAGTAAGGATACCAGAATTCAAATTCATTGTAGAAGGTTTCCACCAGGATCAGAATTTTTTTCCCCTTGAGTTGCATTGTTTCACCTCTTTTTTACGGATCAATTTTAAGGAGCGGACCATCCTATACGGATGATACGATTTCTTGGCTTTGGTCAGACCGGGAATACCCATATCGCTCTCCTTGTTCAGGTGGGTATAACCGTTAAAGAGCATACGTGCGCATGCGTTGTCGAAGTATTGATACAGACCCTTGACGCTGCCGAAAGCTTTCTCATACTGTAAGGTCGCCATGTCCCGGGTCAAGGGGGCCGAAATGCCGAATGCGCTCACCTGACCCTCGATGCGCAGCAGGATGCCTTTCAAGTCGAACGCATCGAAGTGATTCAGGGTGTTGATGGCCGCCTGCTTCTCGCACGACAGATCCACCTGGTCATCGGCGTCGCAGTCTCGCTCCCGGCACCAGGCTTCCAGAAAGCGCAGGCACTCCTCG
>JAGTUY010000042.1 GCA_018224455.1 Desulfosarcina sp. | reverse complement strand
TTATGATGCGATTTGATCGTTTTACCGAACGTGCCCAGGAAGCAGCGCAGCGCGCAGCTGAAATTATCCAACGTTACGGGCACAACCAAATAGATACCGAACACATCCTGTTGGCGTTGATCGAGCAACCACAGGGCGTGATCTCGCAACTGCTTGAGATTCTCAAGGTCGATGGCGAAAACTTTAAAGAACGCTTGGATTATATCCTGCGGACCAGCCCGAAAGCGAATATCTTTGGTGGTGGCGCGGGCCAGGTGTTTATCACACCCCGGGTCAAACGAATTGTTGACCAGGCCAACCAGGAAGCTAACCGGTTGAAGGATGAATACATCTCAACCGAGCATCTCTTTTTGGCGATCTTAAGTGAAAGAAACACCCCGGCTGCCCGGCTGATGGAGGATTTGGGCATCACACGCCAGCGGGTGATGGATGCCGTTAATGAACTGCGTGGTGGGCAAAATGTGACCGATCCAAAAGCAGAATCACGTTACCGCACTCTGGAAAAGTATTCCCGCGACCTGACCCAATTAGCCCGTAAAGGCAAGCTGGACCCGGTGATTGGGCGTGATATTGAAATTTTACGCTTGATCCAAATCCTGTGTCGACGGACAAAGAACAACCCGGTTTTGATCGGCGAGGCGGGAGTGGGCAAAACCGCCATTGTGGAAGGTCTATCTCAAAAGGTAGCTGGCAATGATGTGCCTGAGATCTTGATGGGAAAGCGGGTTGTTTCGCTCGACCTGGGCGCAATGATCGCGGGTTCCCGTTTCCGTGGCGAATTTGAAGAGCGTCTGAAAGCCGCCATAGAAGAGATCCAGCGCTCAGAGGGTGAGATCATCCTGTTCATTGACGAATTGCACACTGTCGTTGGCGCAGGTGCTGCGCAAGGCGCAATGGATGCCTCCAGCATGCTCAAACCTGCCCTGGCACGCGGTGAACTGCAATGCGTCGGGGCTACCACGCTGGATGAGTATCATAAATACATTGAGAAGGATGCTGCATTGGAGCGCCGATTTGCCCCGGTATATGTGGAAGAACCTTCTGTAGAGGACACGATCGAGATGTTACGTGGTCTGCGGGATCGGTATGAAGCCCACCATAAGGTGACCTTCTCTGATGAAGCCCTGGTGCAGGCGGCCAAACTATCCGCCCGTTATGTCACGGACCGGCGGCTTCCCGATAAGGCGATTGACCTGGTGGATGAAGCGGCAGCCAAGCTGCGCGTGGCGTTGTATTCCCTGCCAGATGACTTAAAAGAATTGAAGAGCGAAATTGACCGCTTGTTGAAGGAAGAAGAACACGCCGGCGTCGAACGTGATTATGAACGCGCCGCCCAGATGAAATCTGAACGGTTGCGGATTGAGGATGAATTTAATCACAAACGTGATCGCTGGGAGCAGGACCATAAGCTGGATGAGGTTGTGGATGTCAACGACATCACTGAAGTGATCAACCAGTGGACGGGCATCCCCGTCTCGCAAATGCTGGAAGATGAAAAGGATAAACTGCTGAAAATGGAAGACCGGTTGCACGAACGGTTGGTAGGCCAATCTGAAGCAGTAGAAGCTGTGGCAGATGCAATCCGGCGTGCCCGAAGCGGGCTTAAGGACCCCCGCCGGCCGATTGGATCGTTTATCTTCATCGGGCCTTCAGGTGTGGGCAAAACAGAACTGGCCAAAGCCCTGGCTGAATTTATGTTTGATGATGAAGAAGCTTTGGTGCGGATTGATATGAGCGAATACCGAGAACAGCATTCTGTCTCGCGGTTGTTTGGCGCACCGCCCGGGTATGTAGGTTATGAGGAGGGTGGACAACTGACAGAAGCTGTACGACGGCGTCCTTACCGGGTGGTTTTGTTTGATGAAGTCGAAAAAGCCCATCCTGAGGTTTGGAATGCACTGCTGCAGATCCTTGATGATGGTCGTCTGACTGATGGACAGGGGCGAGTGGTTGATTTCCGCAATACGGTATTGATCATGACCAGCAACCTGGGCACAGAATACGTGACCAAAGGCGGTACTTTAGGTTTCCTCGGTTCCACGGATGAAGGTGACAAAGCGGACAAAGAGAAAATTGAAAAAGCGCTCAAAGGCGCCTTCCGACCTGAGTTTTTGAACCGAATTGACGAGATCATCCTATTCTCACCGCTTTCTAAAGAAGATATGCGCGAAATTGTGGGTTTGCAAATGGAAGATATCCAATCTCGACTGGAAGATCACGGTTTACGGGTGGAATTAACTGAAGCTGCCACTTTGTGGTTAGCCAACGAAGGTTACGATCCTGCGTTTGGCGCACGCCCGCTCAAACGAGCATTACAAAAGCATGTGGAAAGTCCCCTATCAATCAGTTTGCTTTCGGGTGAATTTACTCACGGGGATACCGTTTTGGTCGATATTAAGGATGACCAACCGATGTTTAAAAAGAAAGAGACAGTGGATGTCCCCGAAATGGATCAGGCCGAAGTCTCCGGCTAACCTGTAAACAATACATTTAATAAAAAAGCCTGGTATCAATTGCCAGGCTTTTTCTATTGGATAGTGATTTGGCTAATGATGTTCAGGCTCTTTTGAGATCACAATCAGGGTGACGTCGTCAAGCCGCAGCGAGGACCCGGTGAACGCCTGGACACTTTCGAGTATGCTGTTGCGATAAGCTTCAGCTTGGGTCGTAAACTCGGATTGCAGTGTCGTATAAAAACGTTCCGTCCCGTAAAATTCACCATCTTCGTTTTGGGCTTCGGTGATGCCGTCGGTGTATAGAACCAGTACCTCGCCTGGTTTAAGCGCAATCGTTTTTTCTTTCCAGGTGTTTTCTCCAAAAATCCCAACCAGGGTCCCCGTTTTTTTAAGTTGCGTTAAATTTACCTGACCATTTTCATTCTTTAGCAAAGCTGGAGGATTGTGTCCAGCATTCACATATGTGAAGGTGCTTGCCATGGAGTCAAGGATTCCAAAGACAACGGTCAAGAAGATGCCCTGCTGGGTATCCGTCAGGATGCGCCGGTTGACCTGATGCAGAACTTGTTCCGGGCTCATCCGGTTTTCTCCGGCATATGTACGTATTAACGTACGGCTCATGGCCATATAGAGGGCTGCACCAGCACCTTTATCACCTACGTCGGCGATGACTACGCCCAGTTTATTATTGTCTAAATGGATAAAATCATAAAAATCTCCGGAGGTCTCATGGGCAGGAAGCAGGACACCAGAGATATCATATCCAGGAATCTCGGGAGAGTGGGTGGGGATGAAAGTATGCTGTACTCTGCCTGCCTGTTCCAATTCTTCAGTAATTTTTCGATGTGCAATCGCCTGGGCACGGGAAACGTGTTTGACCAGACGTAATTTGTCGATGATCACATCGGTGTAATAGTTAATATCCATTTCGCCGAATTCTGCCAGGGATTCGCGGAAGAAGTTTTGAGCCTGGTCGACATCTTCCGGATTGTTTCTAGCGAGGTGAATATCTCCCATTTCGAGCCAAACCCTGGCGCGCCACCAGTGGCCTTCCATTTTTTCAAGTAATCGATCCATTTCAGAAAGCTGGTTTAAAGCCTTCTCATAATTATGCTCATGTGCTGCTATCCTGGCCTGGGTGTGGATGATCCGCACACGATCTTGCATTGTGGGTTGATTCCGGTAAACATTTTCAGCTTTACTCAAGGCTTTCTCAGCTTTGTCAAAGTCTTTTTTGGCAGCATAGATGTCGCCTTTGAGACAATAGAACGGGACGCTCGAGAAGAGCTGATCGTCTTTGGTTTGCTTTTGAACCTCCTCAAGCATGCTGAGGGCGATATCTAAATCGCTGGTATTGTTGTTGGAATCACTCAGAATGTAAGGTTCTAATATAGTCTCAGCTAAGGCACAATGCGCTTCCAGCAAGTGCTGATGATCTTTAACTTGACGACTGCGATCAATCAGGTCAGTAAACATATCAGCAGCATGGTTAAAATCACCTTTGAGGCGGTAAAGATTGCCTTCAAGGAAGGTTTGGGAGAACATGTTTTGAGAGAGTTGTGTGGCTGACTGGCGATTTAATTCGCGGATCTGTTTGAGGCGATCTTCAGCGTCCTCAAAATCTGCTAACCACAAAGATGCATTGGCGATGGTCTGATGGATCAATACTTCGTCTGAAATACCGCCGATCTTCTTTCCGAGTTGAATGGCACGCATGCGGTAATCTCGCGCTCGGCGAACTTCACCCAAATTATCGACAACTGCTGCCAGGTTGATATAGGCCCGTGAAGCAGGTCCAAAGAGGTCATTCGATTCACTGATCTTGACGGCCATTTCAAGAGCATCGATGGCTTGTTGCGGTTTGGTTGTTGGCAGGATGCCGATGGTGGCCAAGGCTTCTGCCTGAACATCGACAGCATCCAAATGCCGGGCCATTTCAAGGGATTGTTCACTGTAGGCGCGGGCTTTATCAGGCTGATCATTAAACAGATATGCCCGTCCGGTTTCATGAATCAGGTAGGCGATGTCGGGACTCTCCTCGGCACCATCAATGGCTTTCAGTCCTTCCAGGCATATTTCAAGGCTTTGTTGAGGGTCATAACTCCACCAGGCGGACCGCGCGGACCAGGCATACACCCTGGCAAGCCGATTGATATGGCCCGTTTCACGAAGAGATTTGATGGCATCTTTCCATGTCTGTACGGCTTCTTGGTGCTTGCCCTGCTGAGCGAGGGTTTCACCCAGGTCGGTGTACAAATGAGCCAGATGTTCGGGGTCCGACGTCAGTTGAACTGCGCGTGAAAAATATGATTCTGCCTCAGCTGTTGCAAAGGCATCCAGAGACACATGGCCGGCCACATCCAGGTAGTGAAAAGCTTTTTTCGTGTCACCCGCTTGAAGGAAATGATGCGCCAGTTGAGATGCCAGTCGTTCTTCCTGTTCGGGGTAAAGTTCCTCCAGGGCTGTGCCCACATTTTTGTGCAATTCCACGCGATCGGTTTCAATAATGGAATGGTATGCCGCGTCATGGAGCAAAATGTGGTGAAATTTATAGGTCAGAGCGGGTTTAATCTCGGCAACGCTGATCATCCTGATGGATTCGAGAATGTTCAATTGCTCAAACAGATCAAGCTCAGGAGCGTGTTGTTTCATCACGTATTCGATGACTTTTTCGGGGAAATTCCGGCCAATCACGCTGGCGATACGGAGAGTCAGCCGGGCTTCTTCAGGCAAACGGTCAATCCTGGCGGTGAGCAGTCCCTGTAAACTGCCTGGTATTTTGTTTTCGTCGATTTTTGGGGCAACGGTAAAGCGTTCACCCTTTTTGACAAGTACCCCCTCGTTGATCAACATCCGAATTAATTCCTCAATGAAGTAGGGGTTTCCCTCCGATTTATTCAGGACCGCTTTTTTGACGACCTCAGGGATATTTTTGATATTGGTCAATTGCTCAACAAAAGATTGACTTTCGTCTTCAGAAAGATTGCCCAGGTTAATCTGAGTCAGCCGTAGCCCGATCTTTTCGCGTGCGGCTTTGATTAAGTTCCAACCAATGGAGTCATGCTCCTGTCGGGAGACCAGACAGAATAAGATCGGGGAAGAAGATGTTAGGGAAAGCAGTTCAACCAATAAGTCGACGGATGAGGCGTCCGCCCAATGGAGATCTTCCAGGACGATGATCAGGGGTTGTTTATCTGACAGGCAGCGGAACAAAGTTTGAATGGCCTGTAAATACTTAAGCCGCAGTTCCTGGGCGTGTAGTAGATGGACTTGCGCTTCCTCCTGGTCGGTAAGATCTAATTCCAGGAGGTGGGCCAGGTAAAGCTGTAAATTTTCTTCGTCAGGGCAGATTTCCTGCTTGATTGTGGTTCGTAAAATTTCTTCAACGCGGGAATCCGGGGTGGTATCTGAGATGTCCATGGCCGCATGTAAGAGGTTTTTTAAAAGATGAAAAGCTAATTCATGTCCAAAGGCGAGGCTATGCGCTTCAATCCAGCGCAATGGGGTGGATTGATGGAGCGATCTCAAGTGGCGCTTCCATTCCAGGATCAACCTCGATTTACCTATGCCGGGTTCACCCAGAACCAC
>JAGTUY010000041.1 GCA_018224455.1 Desulfosarcina sp. | reverse complement strand
AACAGTTTGCCGCTGATCTAAAAGCAACCGCGGGTATCTATTTGGGAGCCAAAACGGTGGAACAGATTCTGATCGCCAACGATCTTTATAAAGCCCATACGCGGAAAAAGCGGCCGCGGTTTTACCAAAGTCTTTGCCGCAAGATCCCCAACGGCCTGGTAAGCCTGGACGGCAGCGATGTCATCGTATGGCTCGGTGAGACGCCTTATCGGTTCAATGTCGAGTTGGCCGTGGACGTTGTCACATTTGCCCATACGGCGTTTAGCATTGCGGAAACCGAAACCGCCGAGCAGGTCATCAAGGCGCTCGATTCGCACCGGGAATCCTGGGGCCTTCCCATCGGCGTCCTTTACGACCACGGTAGCGCGAATACCAGTGCCCAGGTTCAGCGCTATCTGCATGATCTGGGGATTGAGCCGGTGCCGGCCGGTCCCGGCAACCCCAAGGGCAATGGGACAGACGAAGGCGCCTTTAGCCAGATGAAAAAAGCGCTGGGGACCATACGTTTGGACAGCTCATCACCCAAGGCCTTGGCCCGCAGCGTTCTTGATGCACTGGTATCTGTTTACGTTTACATGCGCAACCGGCTGCGCGTAGGGGGCGCGAATATCTCCCCTGCCGGACATATGGCAGTACCGGTTACGGGTGAGCAGCGCAAGCGGGAACGTCAGGAACTCAGAAACCATATAGCGGCAAAAGCCGCCAGTCAGGAAGATCAGTTGAAGCTTGATCGGCTCCACTGGGTTATTCGTCATCACGGTCTTGATGTGGCACCCGAGGCGCTCACACGCGCGCAGCGAAGCATAAAGGCGTATGAGCTTGAAGCCATTCGAAAGAGTGAAGCCGCTTTTTTAAAAGCAACCAGCCGAAAAGCCGATCGCCGAAATCTTGCTTACTTTTTTGGCATATTGAAAAATATCCAGCAGCAGAGGGACGATGAGGCCAAAGCACAATACTGCCGTGAGCGGTACAACTATCAGGTGATGCTTGATCTGGATCGCCAGAAAAACGCGCAGTCACCGCCGCTCTCGATCAATAAGGTTGTCGAGATGCTTGAAAAAGCCGTTACCGTAAAAGCCCGTTTTGTCGAAGCGCTGGCCATCCGAAAGGCCCAGGAATGGACACATGAACTGATGGCATCTTGTCAGTATTTGGGTTCACTTAGAAAAAAAGTTGAGGATGCGCTGGGAAATGTGAAGCACCTGACAATCGAACAAAGACAAAGAGCCTGGGAGCTGTTTTGCCAGTTCCTGAAAACCAATAATCTGGAGAGTCGTGTTACCCTCTCTTCATGATTTTGTTCGAATTCTTATTGTCCTATTACAGATAGGAAACAGGCAGATATGCAATCAGCCATGGCCAAAGAGAATCCATCGGAGCGACAGGCCGCGCCGGCGTTTCAAGGGGATACCGATCAGCTGCTAAATGCCAGGATCGTCATTGTGGATGATGAGCCCACCACCATGGAGGTGGTCAAGGCCTATCTGGAGGAGACGGGCTACCGCAACTTCGTCCTGATCGAAGATTCCAGCCGGGCCTTGGCCACCCTCGAAAGACAGCGGCCCGACCTGCTGCTGCTCGACCTGAAAATGCCGCAGGTGTCGGGCTTCGACCTGTTGAGAGATATTCGGCTGCATCCGAAACTCAACCACCTGCCCGTCATCATCTTGACGTCATCGTCAGACAACCAGGATAAATTGCAGGCCCTCGACCTCGGCGCCACCGATTTTTTGGCCAAACCAGTCGATTCGAGCGAACTGCAGCTGCAGCTGCGCGTACGCAACACCCTGGCTGCCAAGGCATACCAGGATCGGCTCACTTTCTACGACCCGTTGACCCAGCTGCCCAACCGGCACCTGTTCATGGAATCTTTGGACTGGGGCTTGACCTCGGCCAGAGACGACGAGGAGAAGCTGGCGCTGTTGTGTATCGAGTTGGACCAATTCGACAAGATCCGCGATACCATGGGGTTATTGGCCGGCGACGAAATCCTGCGGCAGTTCACCCTGCGTTTCCAAAAGGTCGTCAAAGGCATCGATATGATGGGGCGGATGGAGGTCGATGAATATGTCCCGGTCAATCTGTTCCGTCTCGACGGCGGCGTGTTCACCCTGATTCTGCATCGCATCCATAGCGAACGCGATGCAGCCTCGGTCGCCGCGTGTCTGCTGGAAGCCATTCGATCCGTGCTGCTGGTTAAAAACACCGAGCTTTACCTGACGGCCAGCATCGGCATCGCGACCTACCCCATGGAAGAGGGCGACAGCCATTTTATGCTGCAACTGGCCTCGAGTGCCAAGGACCATGTCAAGGCCAATGGCGGGGGGACCTTTCAATTTTCCTCCCGCCGGATAAACACCCAGTATCAGCAGCGCCTCAGTCTGGAAGCCAGACTGCGCAAAACCTTGGATCGCAATGAATTGAAGATTTACTATCAACCCAAGGTGGAGGTTCAAACCAATCGCATTGCGGGTGTCGAGGCCCTCCTGCGTTGGCAGATCAATGAAGCCACCATAATACCACCGGACAAGTTTATCCCCATTGCCGAAGAGACCGGTCTGATCATTCCCATCGGGCAATGGGTGATGGGCGAGGCCTGCAGGCAGTTGTCCGCCTGGCAGCGAGGCGGCATAGCGCCCATCGGTATGGCCGTCAATCTATCTCCGGCTCAATTTCAAAACAAGCAGATGCCCGCTGTTTTCAAACAGATTGTCAAAAATAGCGGCATATCCCCGCAATCGATGACCCTCGAGGTGACTGAGAACATGTTTTTAGACGATGTTGACAGAAAAATTGAATCCATGCGTCACCTGAAGGACCAGGGCATAAAATTGGCCCTGGATGATTTTGGAACCGGGTACTCCTCCCTGAGCTATCTGAAGAATCTACCCTTGGATGAATTGAAAATCGATCGTTCCTTTTTTATCGATCTGTTTAAGGACGCCAAAAGCAGGGCGCTTGTCTCGACCATGATTTATCTGTCGCGCAGCCTTAACCTGACGACGATTGCCGAGGGCGTAGAGACGGATGAACAGCTCTCTTTTCTGAAAAAGAGTGCCTGTGACCTTTACCAGGGCTACCTGTTCAGCCGGCCGCTGCCACCCGACGAGCTGTTCGAGATGCTGCTTCCGGCCAATGGATAGCGGTGGGTTGTCGACAGACCGTGGCCCATAGGGCGGCAGCCGCGGCAGCGTTATTCGATACGAACACAGGCGCTCTGGACCCTGTCCCATGAATCGGTGAACCACAGGTGTCAAATTACTGGCGTTAAATAACACCTTTCGGCGCTTGGCGAATATAACCTATCGAATATATGATGTATAACCTTGTCATCCGTGTTGGCATCTGATTTGCTGAAGTCATTGGGAGCCAATTGCCACCGATGATCATCGCCTGAAAACGGTGAATCGAAAAGGATAATAGGCGTATGAAAGGACCTGCGATGATTACCAGATACAGATCGGTTGTTTTTTCGGCCGTGCTGGTCGGCCTGATGATGGGTACCCCGGTGTTGACCCGCGCCGAGGCGTTGCAGGGGATCACGGCCCCCAATGCCGATATCACGCTCTCTTTTGTCTTGGCCGGCCGGGTCAGTGATGTTCGGGTCCAACCCGGCACGACGGTCGAAAAGGACCAGCTGCTTGTTCACCTTGATGATGAACCCGAGAAAATCCAATGCCAGCAGTTGAAAATGTTGTCGGAAGACCGGACCAAAATTCATGCTGCACAGGCGGAGCTGGCCCAGAAAAAGGTCGACCTTAAAAAACTGGAGCTGGCCCGGGCAAAGGGTGCGGCCAGCGTCTGGGAAGTCGAACATCTGCACCTCAACGTCCGCATCGCCGAGCTGTCACTTCAATCGGCGGTCCTCGAGCAGCAGCAGTATCGGCAACGATTTGATCATGCAAACAGCCAATTGGTGCGCATGCGATTGGCCGCGCCGATTGCCGGGCTTGTTGAAGAGGTCAGTGTCGAGGTGGGAGAATCCATCGGGACCCTCGGGCCGGTCGTCAGGATCGTCCAAAACGACCCACTCTGGATCGATGTGCCCGTGCCCATGGCCCAGGCCAGGGATCTGAAGCTCGGTCAGGATGCCTGGATCACGTTTCCCGGCGCCACCCGCGACGCGTCGCCCAACGGGCGCATCATCAACATTTCGGCCGTGGCGGATGCGGCCAGCGAAACCCTGCGGATTCGAATCGAAGTGCCCAATCCGCTGAAGCGTCCGGCCGGCGAGCGGGTGGCCGTGGCCTTTACAGCGACCCAGGACGACAACACCATGGCCCAGTTGGACAGCCAATAACCCGGTTCCATCGTCTCCCGCGTCGCGGCCGCCGCGATATCGGCCGGGGCTGCCGAATGCACGCAGACCAACTCAAGGTTGACGGAATACAATGATTTATGGGTGTCACAGGCAAACGCATAGCAGCGGACGACCCGAAAGCGAGCCAATTCTCCGGCGTCAAGGCCATCGCCGAATGGCTTGCACAGCAGAACACGCCGGGCGAGTTTTTGGGTGCCTTGCTGGCCGCCCAGTGCCGACAGACCCATGCGGATGCCGCCGCCATCTTGCGATCGGGCCCCGCGGACCGAACCGAGGTTCTGGCTGCATACCCCCCACCGCTTAACCCCGGCAGCCTGCCCGGGTGGATCGGCAAGGCTGACAAACCGGTTCGCAAAGCCATCAAAAGCGGCCGCACGGTAACCGTACGCCAGGATGCCGCATCCACAGGGGACGCCCCATCCAAGCGCTACCTGATGGTTGTCCCCATCCAAAACCAGGGCGTCGTGCGCGCCGCGGCCGCCTTTCGAATCCGGGTGCAGCGCCCCCATGAGCTTTTGCTGAGCCACGCCCGCCTGGAAACGACCCCGTTGCTGGTCGACCACCATGAACTGCAGCTGACCGCGAACATGCACCTTGAGACCATGAATCGCCTGCGGCGTGTCATGGAGGTGCTGGATGCGATCAATCGACCCACGCGGTTTCTGGAAGCCGCCATGGCATTGTGCAATGAAATTGCCGCCTGGCTCGGTTGCAACCGGGTGAGCATCGGACTCCTTGCGGGGCGCTGTGTGCAGGTGCGGGCCATGAGCCATACCGACACGTTCAACCGCGAGATGCAGGTGGTCCAGGCCATCGAAGCGGCCATGGAGGAGTGCCTGGACCAGGATCTGGAGATCGTTCACCCCGCAACGGAACCGGCCATCGCTGCCAGCCGGGCGGCCGCCCGGCTTTCAGAACAGCATGGGCCATCGGCCGTGTTGAGTCTGCCGATTCGTCAGGCAGGGGATGTGTCGGCCGTGGTGACGCTGGAACGTCCAGTCGAGCAGCCCTTCGACCGTCTGGAGGAGATCGAAGCCATGCGATTGACCGTCGATCTATGCGCCCCCCGGCTCTTGAGCCTTCATCGAAGCGACCGGTGGGTCGGCGCACGCATGGCGTCGGATGCACGACAACACGTGGGGCTGCTGCTGGGTCACCAGCACACCGGGATGAAGCTCGCTGCCGTCCTGGTGGCTTTGGCGGGGATTTTTCTGGCGACCCTGAACGGCGAATACCGCATCAACACCACGTTTGCCTTGAAGGCGCAGCATCAGCAGGTGGTCGTCGCACCCTTCGATACTTTTTCCAAAAGTGTGCAGGTGGAACCGGGGGACCGGGTCGAGGGCGGCAAAACGATTCTGGGCACCCTGGAGACGGCTGAGCTCCGACTGAAACTGGCGGCTCTCAAAGCGGAACAACTGGGTTACCAGAAACAGATGACGAGCTCGATGCGCGATCGCAAAACCGTTGACGCCCACATTGCCGCCTCGCAAAGCGAACGAGTGGCCGCCCAGATCCAGATGATCGAGCGGAACATCCAACAGGCCGATTTGGTGGCCCCGATCGACGGGTGGGTGATTTCAAAAGACCGCAAACAGGAAATCGGGGCGCCGGTCGGCGCCGGCGAGATCCTTTTCGAGGTTGCCAGCATCGATTCACTGAGAGCCGAACTGTTCGTCCCGGAAACGTCGATCGCCGGCGTGGCCGATGGACAAGCCGGGACGATGGCCGCGGTGGGGCATCCCGATCAGAAAGTCCGCTTCGTCATCGAACGAATCCACCCGATTGCCGAGGTGGTCGATCACCAGAATGTGTTCAGGGTCCGTGCCCGCATCATCGATCAGCTCGAATGGATGCGGCCCGGCATGGAAGGCGAGGCCAGGATATCTGCGGGGAGAAAGACCTACCTGTGGATAGCGACCCATCGTCTGGTCGATTGGCTGCGCATGCGGCTGTGGATATGAGCGAGGAACCCGGTGAGCATTGACCGTCCAACATTCAGCGAGTCCTGGTACCGGGTCTCGGAACTGACCCCGCGACTGCACGGCGCGGTGAACGTTCAGCGTCAACACTTTCGCGGCATGCGATGGTTTGTTCTGCAGGACCCGGCCGGTGTGCGATTCTTTCGGCTGAGTGAGGCGGCGTACCATTTTACCGCCATGCTGGACGGCCGACGCACGGTGGGCCAGGTATGGCAGACGTGCATGGAACGCTTTGGCGATGCCGCACCGACACAAGGTGAAGTGATCCAGCTGCTCTGCCAACTGCACGGTTCCAACCTGCTGCAGGGCAATCTGGCCCCTGACGCGGAAGCGCTCTTCAAGCGACACCGAAAACGGGTCTGGCGGGATGTGCGCAGCGCCTTCGGGAATCTTTTTTTCATTCGCATTCCCCTGTGGGACCCGGACGGCTTCCTGGGCCGATGGGTGGGTGGGGTTGGCCATGTGTTCTCAAAAACAGGCCTGCTGGTATGGGTGGCCATCCTGCTGGCCGGTCTGTGGTCGATTGCCGGCCACGTGGGCACACTGGCGGCAAACGCGCAGGACGTTCTCAACCCCGAGAACCTGCCCCTCTTATATGTCGCCATCCTGATCGTTAAGCTGTTCCACGAAATGGGCCATGCCTTTTCAACCAAACACTTTGGACGCAAGACCGGCACCGGCGGTGAGGTCCACCAGATGGGCCTGACCCTGCTTTTCTTCACACCGCTGCCGTTCGTGGATGCGTCGAGCGCCTGGGCCCTGCGTGACAAATGGCACCGCATCATCGTCGGTGCCAGCGGAATGCTTACCGAATTGGCCATTGCCGCTGTTGCCGCTATTCTCTGGACGCGAACGGCCGATGGCTCCGCCGTGCATGCCATCGCCTACAACATCATGCTGATTGCCAGCGTCTCCTCCCTGGCCTTCAACGGGAATCCGTTCCTGCGCTATGATGCCTACTACATCCTGTTAGATCTGCTAGAGATCCCCAATCTCGAATCCCGATCGAAATTATATGTCAGTTACCTGGTGAAACGATATCTCTGGGGCCTGGACCAGGCGGTGGACCCCAGCCATACTCCAGGAGAGAGAGGCTGGCTGGCGTTTTACGCCATCGCGTCGACGGTCGTCCGGATGTTCATCATGGGCGCCATAGCCCTGATGCTGATGAGCCGGTATGTCTTGATCGGGACCCTGCTGGCAGCAGTCCTGATGTTTCGCTGGGGACTGCTGCCCATGGTTCACCTGTTTCGTTTTCTGACCACCAGCCCTGAGCTGGCCCGGAACCGGGCACGCGCAGGGGTCACCTGTGCGGTGGCTGCCGGTGTTCTCTTCGCTGCCGTCGGGTGGGTCGAGATGCCGGATCGATGCCGCATCGAGGGCGTTGTCGAGCCGGTCGACTATGCAGTCGTTCACATGAAAACGACCGGCTTCGTTGACGCAGTCCTCGAATCCGGTGCCCGCACCGGGCCGGCTGGGCCGCCCCTGGTTGCTGCAACCAGTCCCGAACTGGAAGCCAAACGGGATCAGCTGATGGCCGAGAATCAAAGCCTCCAGCTCAGTCGACAGGCGGCCCAGACCCAAGACGCCGCCGGCGCCCAGATCATGGATGAAAAGATCGCGGCCCTCGACGAGCAGATCGTTCGTACACGACGGGATCTGGAGAACCTGACGCTGCGTTCCCCCATGCCGGGTGTCTGGGTCCTTCCCGATGCCGATCGGCTGGTTGCCATGCGTCTGGACCAGGGGCAGCGCATCGGGGTCGTCGTCGATCTCGACCGCCTGCATATCCGGGCCGTGGCCAGTCAGCAGGTGGCGTCACGCCTCATCGAGGCCGCCCGCACCCGTGTGGATATCAGGGTCAAAAACCGTCCGGACCTTGCGCTCACCGGTCGCATCCAGAAAATTATTCCGGCCGGACAGGAACAGCTGCCTTCGGCGGCACTGGGTTATGCCGCCGGGGGCGCGACACGCATCGACCAGGCGGATTCCACCGGCAGACAAGCCGCGGAACCGTTTTTTGAGATCCTGGTTGCACCCATTGCCCCAGCATCGGTCGTGCTGCGCCCCGGGCAGACCATGGCCCTGCGATTCGAGACGTCACCCAAACCGCTGTTGGTACAGGGGTGGCGAACGCTGCTGCAGCTTTTTCAAACCAGGAGCCATGCCTGATATGGACAGCATCCTCAGCACGCAATGGCGCATGCTTTCGCAGCCGCCGAGGGCCGATCCGCTTCCCCGCGGGCTGGACCGGCTGTGGCATCAGGCCACGAGGCTGGCCGGGCGATCGTCGCGCAGTTCGACCCATTTTAGGCAGCAGGCCGATCTTATCAGCGCCAAGGAGAAGGTCTATCGGGACGTCTCCGATCGCAACCTGGGTAATTATGCGGCCGCCCTGCGTCATCGATTCCTGCTGGGCCGCGACACCGATGCGGATTGCCGGCACGCGTTCACCATCCTGCGCGAGGTGGCCGTGCGGACGGTCGGCCTGCGACCTTACCGGGAACAGATTGCCGCTGCACTGGCGCTGAATGCCGGCTGCGTGGCCGAGATGGCCACCGGCGAGGGAAAGACCCTGGTGGCCACGATGCCTGCCGTTCTTGCCGGCTGGCGGGGGCGCGGCTGCCACGTCATTACGGCCAACGATTATCTGGCCAAGCGGGACGCCGAGTCGATGAAGGCCATCTATGGTTTCTGCGGCCTGACGGTGGGTTGCATCACCCCGGACATGGGTCCGTCCGCTCGCAAACAGGCTTACAACGCGCATGTCACCTACTGCACCAACAAGGAAGTCGCTGCCGACTTTCTGCGTGACCGGCTGATCAACGCCAGCGCAAAGGGATTGCCGGCGTTGATCCTGTCCAAGATGGTCGGCGGCGGCGCGGATCGTATCGGTCGGCTGGTCCAGCGGGGGTTGGCGCAGGCGATTGTGGACGAAGCGGATTCGGTCTTTATCGATGACGCATCGACCCCGCTGCTGATTTCCGGGGATGGGCCCAATCAGGCACACGTCCATGCCTATGAACAGGCCGCCGGATTGGCCGCCGGGCTCGACCCGTCAACCCACTATCGCGTTGCCCGCGATCAACCCTCCCTCAGCCTGACCACAATGGGTAAGCGGTACCTGGCCGAACTGGCCGAGCCCCTGGGGGGACTGTGGCAGGGTGCCAGAAGGCGTGAAGAGCTGGTCGTGCAGGCGCTTGTCGCCGAGGCGGTGTACCTTCGCGACAAGCACTATGTCCTTGAAGACGACAAGGTGGTCATTGTCGACGAATTCACGGGAAGACTCATGCCGGACCGGACCTGGCGCGACGGTCTCCACCAGGCCGTCGAAGCCAAAGAGGGGGTTCCGATCAATCTGCCCAAAGAGACCTTTGCCAGAATCAGTTTTCAACGGTTTTTCCGTCTGTATCGCCATCTGTCGGGCATGTCGGGCACGGTCGCCGAAGCGCAGGCGGAGTTATGGGGGACCTATCGGTTGCCGATGATCCCCATCCCCACCCATCGTCCGTGCAAGCGAACGGTGATGCCAGATCGGGTATTCACCACGGCGGCCGAGAAGTGGCAGGCCGTGATCGCAGACATTGGCGCCGTTCATCGCACCGGGCGTCCCATTCTGATCGGAACCGGCAGCATCCGGGAGAGCGAACACCTCAGCCGCCGCCTGATCGCCGAAGGCATGGAACACCGCCTGCTCAATGCGGTGCAGCATGCATCTGAAGCCCGGATTATCGCCGACGCCGGCCAAAAGGGGAGAATCACCGTTTCAACCAACATGGCGGGGCGGGGAACGGACATCCAATTGGGCCCGGGGGTCGCCGAAGGGGGCGGCTTGCATGTCATCGCCACCGAACGCTTCTCGGCCCGGCGAATCGACCGGCAGCTGTCAGGGCGCTGTGCCAGACAAGGCGATCCGGGAAGCACCCAGGCTTTTATCAGTTTGGAAGACGAATTGATTCAAAAAAACAGGCCAATTGTTGCTGCTGCATTACGGCGAGTCCATGGTCAACAAGGCCGTGAGCTTTCATCGGCGTTCCGGCGGCATTTGATTGGAGCCATACAGAGACAGGCGGAACGGGTATCCTACCGCAGGCGCAGGGCTGTTCTGTCCGCAGACCATTGGCTGGATCAACACCTCGGATTTGCGGCCAATGACCTATAAACGAAGGGAATTGAACCCATGGCGGCCACACGAATTACATTAACATTTTGTTGTCTATCTATTTTCTCACTCATGACCATTCTGCCGGCCACGGTCAGCGGGCGCGAACCGGTATCCGGACCCGAATCCACAAGGGATGCCGCTGATGGTCCAGCCCGCCAGCCGCTGACGAGTTGGTTTTCGATTCAGGTAAGTGCGCTTCCCGAATTGTCCAAGGCTGAAAATGAGGTGTCGAGGCTGCGTGAAAAGGGTTACGATCCCTATTACCGATTCGAGGATACCGGCAGCAAGGGGATGTGGTACCGCGTTTATGTCGGCAGATACCCGACCCAAAAGGAGGCGCAGCAAACGGCCGAACGGCTGATCGCGCAGCGTGTCGTTAAATCCTACCTGCTGCGGAAGATGTTGGCCGAAAAGGACATCTTCTACTCGGTCCCCTCCCAGGAGACTGGTTTTTCATCGGCTGACCGCGAGGTTGATGAGAAGGGGGCGTCCGCACCGCTCCCGAAATCTGAGCAGGCTCCCGCCGACACCATGCAGATGGGAGCGAGCACCGCGATCCCCGGCAGGCCGGTCCAGGCGGCTTTGGGGAACGGATCCGACAGGGTTGGCAGCCCGGATTCGGCATCGACGGCTGTCAGGCTGACGCTGATGGATGCCATCCGCTACAGCCTGGAGGGCAACCGCGAGATTGATGTCGCCGCCTATGATCCCAAGCAGGCGCAGGCGCAAATTGAAGGCGAGGAATCGGTTTACGACCCGCTGCTGTTTGCCGACTCGACCTTTCGCCGCGACCCCAATTTAGACTCCAGCGTAACCGATATCGTCACCGAAGATGACGGGCGGGCGCGGGCGGGCGTTCGAAAACCGTTGAAAACCGGCGGGACGCTCTCGACCTATCTTGAAACGCGATATGCGGATTTAAACCATGCCGCGTTCCCCAGAACCTACAAGCACATCGTCGCACCGACCGTCGAACTGCAGCAGCCGCTGCTCAATAATATCGGCAGCAAAAAGGAAAAGACGGCGATTAAAATAGCCAATTACCGGGCGACCATTTCCGCCGCCGATTTCCGCCGCAAAGTGATCGACGTGACCTCCAGCGTGGCAACGGTCTACTGGAAACTCTTCCTGTTCAAAGAATTGATCGACATCAACCGGGTCAACCTCGACATGGCCGAGGAGGTCCACCGCCGTGAATCCGAGCGCTACGCCAGGGGGCTGTCCCAGCAATTGGATGTGCAACGGGCCAGAAGCAACGCCCAGGTCAGGCGCAGCACCTTGTTGCGATCCCAGGAGGAATACAAGCTGGCCATGGATCGGCTCAAGCTGCTCTTGAACTGGCAAGAGTTCAATATCGATTCGACCGCCCAGGTCATCCCGATTGAATCACCCCGGACGACACCCCTTAATCCGGATGAAACCGAAGCGATCGAAACCGCACTGAGCAACCGCCCGGAGATCATCAAAGCCCAACAGGAGCTGATGATCCGCGAGGTTGACCAAAAGCTGGCTGCCCACCAACGGCTGCCGACGCTCGATGCGTATGGGCGATACAGTGTCAGTGGGTACGGCAATGATCACGATCGCGCGTGGAGCGACGTGTCGGTCAATGATGACGATATCTGGGAAGTGGGCCTTCAGTTTGAATGGGCATTCGGCAATCGCGCTGCCGAGTCCCAGTATCGCAAGAAATCGTTGGGTCGTCTGCAGGCCGATGCCCAACTCAAGCGTGTCAAAGACGAGATCAAACTGGACGTCAAGCAGGTTCTGCATCGACTGGCCACCGCCAGAGGGGAGATCGACGCCAACCGGTCGGCCAAGGAAGCCGCTGAAAAAGTGGTCGAAGGTGAATTCACCCGGTTCGATATCGGTCAGACCAGCAATGAAGAACTTCTGCGGGCCCAGGACCTGCTTGCCATGACAAGCCGCAGTTTTGCACGTGCGGTTGCCGACTACAACACCACGATTCAGGAGTTGACCCGTGCCCAGGGCATACTCCCCGATGGCGTCACCATCGAAGAAGCCGTCCGGTGAAGGGCGGGGTTTGGGTTGGGGGTTAGGGGTTCGGGGTTCACCGTTCTGGGTTCGGCGTTCCTGGTTTGTGGTCTCTGGTTTCTGGTTCGGTGTTCTGGGTTCAAACCCGGAAAAATCACAAACTTCAAATCACAATTTTCAAACAAATTCCAAATTCCAATTGTTAAATCTCAAACAAGGTCAAAAACCGACAACCGTTTGGAATTTTATGTTTGAGTATTGTCATTTGTTTGTCTTTTGTT
>JAGTUY010000040.1 GCA_018224455.1 Desulfosarcina sp. | reverse complement strand
TTTCGATTGCTGTGCCGGTGAATGAGCTTGGCGGTAAAGCTTTTTCCCGTTCCGGTTTCACCCAGCAAAAGCACGGTGGTCTTCGTAGGGCCCACGGACATGACATTGTCATACACCTTTTTCATTCTGGGGCTGAGCGTGTGGACAATATCGAGGGAATCATCCTTCCATATCCGTTCTCGAAGATAGGCCAGTTCGGACTGCCGGCGCCGTTCTCTTGAAATTTCATCGACGACCAGGCGCACTTCATCCGCATCAATGGGCGTCGTAATGTAATTGCTGGCTCCGCTTTTCATGTATCGGACGGCATCGCGGACATCCTCATTGCCGGCAATTAAGATAATGGCCATCAGCGGCCGTAAGTCCTTCAGGTGCTGTATCGGCGTCTTCGAATCCGTAGAACCGACCAGGGTGCTATGCAGTGCTTCCATCAGGGAGAGTTCGATGAACAGGCAGTCGCAGGTGATGGATTGGATCGTTTCCAAGATTTGATCCGATGAATCGGCGACGTGTATCTGATCGTCAGGAGATACTATTCTGCGGATGGCAGCGTTTGTGTGTGGGTCCCGCGATGCGATGAGGATGGTATCCATGAGGCTGCGGTAAGGGCGTCACCAGGTCAAATGCCTGATCAGGGTGAGTGTTGATGAGACCATCATCGATGGTGGTTAACTGCAATGACATATTGTCGACATTTCCCATAAAAGACGTTTAAATACAAGCTCAATCTGGCCACAATCATAGCCTTTTCCACTGCCTGCGCCTCAATACCCGATCGCCTTTTCAAAAGCTTCCCGGCGGCTTTTGCAATGAATGCAATAGCTGGTGACCGGTCTGACCATGAGACGCTCGATGGCAATCGGTTCTTCTTTTTCCATGGACGCTCCCTGTAATTTGCTAATCGTTGACCGAAGCGCTTTCCAACAGTTGAAATTTTTTTATATTGATCGCCCGATGCATCTTTTTGCCGCTGGTAACCATCCCCACGGCCCGGATCGGTTTTTGAAGCAGATCGAGAAATCGTCCACTGTTCTCGATGATGTATTCTTCATCATCCGTGGCTGAAAGAGATACTTCAGAAACCCGGTCGCTCTCATCCCACGCATAAGGGGTGACGATGCCGACAAGCGTCTGCATGGACGCGGTAATCTTTTTGCTCATGGTCACTCCTGATTCTTCTGAATAGGACCCGGCTGCATTCATGGCCGGGTCCCTGGTATCTTATTCTGCGAGAATCTCGAACGTGGTAACCGTAATGATTTTCACATCCTGGTCCTGCTGAAGCGTACCCACCACCTTCGCCTTCTCACCGATGTGGTTTTCGACAAGATCATTGCCTTTCTCAGTCTCGGCGATCTCGTAAACCTGACCATTGCTGTCGACAATCTGGAAGCTGTCGTTGACCTCGCCTTGGATGGTCACCGATTCCGATGCCACCGCGGCCAACGGAGCCGCGGAGATTAAGACCAACGTGATCAACACCATCATGAACTTCATTTTTCCTCGCTTCATTGTTTTTCTCCTTTGTTGACTGGGGAGGACAATTTGTCCTCTAAAATATCCATCGGGCAGTGTCGACAACCCAATACCTTGGTTGAGCAATGATTGGGCCATTATCATATCTATCAGATATTGTTTGAATATTCGTAAGTTTTAGGATAAAATCAGAACTGCCTGATCCGATCATTACCCGTCCGTTTGCGGCGCCGGAATTCTTGAATACCGCCTGTATTTGGCCAACATATTGTTATTTTTATCATAATTGCCAGTGAAAGGCGGGTTCTGGTTTTTAAAAAACCGGAACCATTTGTTCCACCCGAGGTAGGTCTCGTCTGTCCATCAACAAGGAGACGGCACATGGGTGTGATCGGTGCCGACTTGATTCATAAAACCCCGAATGGTCATGAAATTCGGTTTGGCCGAAGTCGCTTTCCGATCTCCGGCAACGTTGGTTGATCCCATATGAGGGCATCGAACATGACAAATGGAAAGAGCAATCTCAACCAGAAAGTCGACGGAAATGCGATTGTCTATTGTGAAGGCGCGTTCAACACCCTGAACGGTAAAACGGCCCACGGACTGGTTCGCTTCTGCCTGCGGTATAAGATTGCCGCCGTGGTGGATTCCCGATATGCGAACCGGGATGCCGGGGAGGTGCTCGACGGCAAAGCCGGCGGCATCCCGGTGGTTGACTCCATCGAAAGGGCCATACAGGCCGCCGAAAATGCAGGAACCCCGGCCACTCACCTGGTGATCGGCATCGCCCCCGACGGCGGGCGGTTGGGAAAAAGCGCCCGCCAGGATGTGATCAAGGCCATCGACATGAATCTCAATGTGGACTGCGGATTGCACGATTTTCTGTCCGAGGACGAGGAAATCGCCCGGCAGGCGGTCTCGCGCGGCGTGGGGATCAGGGACATCCGCAAACCACCGCCCAGAGACCGGCTGCACTTTTTCTCCGGCAAGATCGAAGATGTGGCCGCGTTGAAGATCGCCGTGCTGGGAACCGACGCGGCCGTGGGCAAGCGGACCACCGCCTGGCTGATGGTGCAGGCCTTCGA
>JAGTUY010000039.1 GCA_018224455.1 Desulfosarcina sp. | reverse complement strand
TTATTCGGCGAGAGGAAGGCAACGGCCCCTTTGCTTGAGCGTCCACGGGTGCTGGGTTTGGGCGCTCTCCGTTCGATCACAGGACGCGGTCGATTTGCCCGGCCGTTGACCTTTTTCCCGTTTGACACCGATGGAGCATCATAGTTGAAATCCGAGAGGGTGCGTTGCTCCACTGGTTTGCCGATGGCCCCATTGATCGCCCTCACCATCTGGGTATCCTCCGTGGTGACCAGCGTGAATGCATCTCCGCTGCGTTCGGCCCGGCCGGTTCGACCGATTCGGTGAATATAGGCCTCGGGGGTGGAGGGGATGTCGAAATTGATGACATGGGAAACATTGGAGACATCGATGCCGCGGGCGGCGATATCCGTGGCCACCAGAATTTGATAGGCTCCGGAGCGGAAGCCGTTGAGTGCTGCTTGGCGCCGCCCCTGGGACAAGTTGCCCTGCAGTGAGGTCGAGCGGTAGCCGGCCTTGGACAGCTTTTCCCCCAGGTGCTTGGCTCTGTGCTTGGTGCGGGTGAACACCAGGACCGACCCGGACGGGGTGTCGCCCAACAATTTAATCAGCAAAGCCGTCTTCAAATGCGGGGCGACCGGGAACAGGGCGTGACTGACGGTCTCCGCGGGAGCGGTGGCACCGATCTGAACCGTAATCGGATCTTGCAGGACATCATTGGCCAGGCGTCGGATCTCCTTGGGCATGGTGGCCGAAAAGAGCAGGGTCTGGCGTTTTTTTGCAGGAAGGTAAGCTAGAATGCGACGAATGTCCGGAAAAAAACCCATGTCGAACATCATATCGGCTTCGTCAATGACCAGCACGTCCAACCGGGAAAGATCAACGGTCCGCCGGCCGATATGATCCAGCAGCCGGCCGGGGCAGGCCACCACAATATCGGCACGTTTGAGATCCTGGATCTGGGGATTGATCCCCACGCCGCCATACACCACGGCGCTGCGCAGGCGTGTCCGGCGGCCCAGGCGCTTGAATTCGCCATGTATCTGTTCGGCCAGTTCACGGGTGGGAGCGATGACCAGCCCACCGACCCGATTGCCTGGGCCATCGATCAACCGGTTGAGAATGGGCAATACAAACGCGGCCGTTTTACCCGTGCCGGTCTGGGCCAGCCCCACTACGTCGCGTCCCTTCATGACCTCGGGAATGCCTTTGGCCTGAATGGGTGTGGGCGTGGTATAACCCGCTTGTATGGCACCTTGGGCAACAGCGGGGTGAAATGAAAAAGTATTGAAATTCAAAATATTATGTTCCTTGTCTGAGTTTACGGCCATGGACTGCCGCTTGAGTTTATACGACGTCGCCCTTCCCATGCGCCTGCATGGGAAAGCGTCCGCACGCAATGAAAAAAAAACCCGCGGACAATTCCGCGGTTTACCATTTTCTGGGTTGTAATCTGGGATTTTCGCGGTGGGAAACGTAAGGGGCAGTCACCCTGGATCGGGTGGTCTGCCCCGTTTTTGCACAGAAACCTTTGTCAGCTAACCGTGACGTTGACGGCGGAAGGTCCTTTTGGACCTTGCTCCATGTCAAAACTCACCCGGTCGCCCTCGCTCAGGCTTTTAAAACCGGTTGCGTTGATACCTGAATGATGAACGAACACATCCGGTCCGTCTTCCTGCTCGATGAAGCCGAAGCCCTTTTGGTCGTTAAACCATTTTACAATGCCATTGGCCATGATACCATCCTCCTTTCTTTTATTTATTCAAAATCTTAAATCTGGAGGATGCTTCATTGGCGTACTGAATTTTCCTGCAGAAAAAAAGCTGCCCGCCTGACGAAAGCGAGATCATATTGAATGTGAGGCATTATAAACCTATCTGGGTCGAAAGCAAGTTAATTGTTGAAATATAAAAAAATATGGCCCGTTCAATCATGGTCAGTGACGACCGCCTTCTGAAGGGCCACCTATCGCCGATTTAGGATTCCGGGTCTTTTGCGGGCCTGTTTTTGCGGGAGCGCACTCTCTGAAGCAGGCGCTTCAGCGGGTCGGTCATCAGGATCAGGCTGGATTCGCGTTGGCGAAAAATCTCTTCCAGCGAAATGTGAGGGTCTTTTGCCGGGCTTCTCAGGTAGCGACGCAGGGCAACCAGTCGGTTTTTGATCTCATTTTCCGCCCGGAGCCTTAGCATCTCTTTTTTTCTCAGGATGTCCTCTTTGATCGCCTCGTCCGGCGGTTTTCCCTGGTATTTGTCCAGTTTGTAGCGGATTCGGATGAAAATGAGATCCTGCAGCACCTGCTCATATTCAGGGCCCAGGCAGATCACCTCCGGAACCAGATCTCCGAAATGGGTAACCCCTAAAATGTCCTTGTCCTGGGTCCAGTAGCCCACCAGAAATTCCTTTTCCAGGTCCAGGTAGTTTTTTAGCGGCATATACATCCGCCTAAGGTACATGAGCACCTTTTCCGTTTTTTTGCGCTGCCCGCCGATGATCACCGAACCACCGACCTCCCCACGCTTGACCCCTTTGGTCCAGGGCGCACCCGTGATGCCGAAATCATTGTAGACGGGAAGGTGCATCAGTGCGGACAGGGTGTTGATGGCCAGGGCGTATCCGGCCGACGGCCCGCCCACACTGTATGAGGCGGAGAGCAGCTGGTGATGAATGGTATACTTGTCCAGAAACTCGCCCAGCAGACGCGCAGCGCTGACCTTGGAATCCATATCCTGCAGGTAGTTTTTGACCATGGTCAACGCCTCATGGGCGCTCTGCTGGGTCATTTTGACCGCCATCTCCATTTGGGCGCCGGCCGAGGACGACGATGACACCGCACCGGTGACCATCACCTTCTCTGAAGAGAGGCTGTAGGTCAGGCTGGTGGCGATGGGCAGGAGAACTCCGGTGACATCGTTGGCCCCGACGCCGATGATGAACCCCACCTGGGGTTCCTGGCTCAGCTCCGCCTCCAGAAACTCATCCAGAACCACCTTGCCTTTTTTGGTGGGGCTCTCCGATATTTCGTGGCGGGCCGACTTGAGGTGACTGGTCACCATGGGGTAATCGTCCGAATGCTGAATCGGTTCCAGTAGCTTTAAAACCGTTGCATAGTGTTCCATAAATCGATGGGGAGCGCCCCGAACGTCGGTTTTCAACTGGCTTTGGTCGTCCAATGCCTCCAGGATACCCATGAGGGTCTTGAAATTGAATTTAATAAAGTTCTCTCGCGTTTTAACGGAGTCATGGCGGATCTGACGAAGGCGAAAAATCACTTCGAATTCCGTATTTCTAAGCGACCTGGCCTTTTCGACAAAGGCGGCATAATCCGCCGGTGTATTGCAGACGCCTTTGGCCGCTTCCACGATGCTGTCGGTGGTCAGATCCGCGGACAGGGGAATATCCGCCAGCGCGTTATCGACAATCTGAACGATATCTTCTTTTTTCAGCATCCCTATTATTTCCAAAACCTTGAGGCGCTTCGACCGGATCAAGGCCGGGTCCAGAATGTCCAGTCGGTTGGTCGTAAGCACGGTGAACACCTTGTGCAGCGGCGTTTCGCCATCGATCAGATTTAAAAACTTATTGGTCAGCTTGTCCGAGGGATTCCCGCCGGCGCCGCTGCGCTTGGGTGCCAAGGCATCCCCTTCGTCGAAGAAAACCACCGTAGGGGCGATCATTTTGGCGATATCGTATACCTTTTCCAGGTTGTCCACGGCGCCGTCGACCGGATTGGACGGGTCCTGCAGAGCGCTGGCGCTGGTGGCGATATCGTGGACGTCGGTGTTTTCACTGAGCCACGTGCGCGCCAGAAAGGTTTTTCCGCTTCCCGGCGGACCATTGAGCACGACCCCTTTTTCCTCGCTCACGTTATAGTAGAGGCAATTGTTGGCCATCTCTGAAAAGACATCCTTGATGCTCCCCACGTATGCTTCCCATTTAACATCCCGGTCCATGCGGCCGACCACCTTCTGGTAAAGATCGCCATAGGAATTCTGGGCGACCAGCTCGAAGGCTTTTCTGACCAGCATGGCGTCATCCAGGTAGACGGGTACGAAGTCGCCCTTGATCTGGATGATGGAGTGGATCAGTTTGCGCACATAGGAGGGTATCACCTTCAGGGCGCGCTCTTTAAATATCGAATAGAGTTCATTTACGGTCGCCGACACCTCATCCGAATGCAGGCATCTGACCGATTCGCATACGTTTTCGTTCTGTTCGGACAATACCAGGATGTCGTTGCGCAGCAGTTCCAGGCGGACCACTTCCTTCAGGTTTTCCGGGTTGGTCCAGTAGTCGGAAATGTTGATGATGCTGCCCTTTTCCACAAACCGGCGATAAACGGTGGCATCGAAGCGCTCGGGCTGATCCGTCGTTGCGACAAGCAGGCAGTCCCGCTTCCCGTTGATGATCTCATCCAGAACGATATTGGAGGTGTCTACCAGGGTCCGCTGCTGACGGGTCACGCCGGAGTCGCGACCGCTGGCTTTGCCAAACGCACTGTGGGCCTCTTCGATGTGCCGGATGGCGGTCCTGCGCGGATCGCCAAGGGCTTTTTTAAAATAATTGCCCGGTTCACCGGCCAGAGCGGTCTGGAAATCATTGGGGGTGACCATGGCATAATCAATCCAGATGCCCTGTTCCTCCAATCTGGAGAGGCTCTGACCGATCCTTTTTTTCATGATCCGTCGCACCAGCGGAATCCTGTTGAGCCGCTTGTAAAACCTCACTTTTTTTCGGCGAGACATTTCGATGGCCAGCGTGGGGTCGATCTCTTCAATGGTTTTCCAAAACGGTTCCCCGGCGAGGACCTCCTCTTTCTTGCGATGAAGATCCACCTCCGGCTGTACATCATTGTCGAAGATGATGCGCTCAATGGCATGGGACACGGTGGAGGTCTTGCCACTTCCGGACGGGCCGACAAATAGGAGTAATGACGCCTTGGGAACGCTGGCGTCCGAAATGTACTCTTTTCGCAGGTGGGCACGGTACACTTTTTCGAAGAGATCGTGGAGTTCGAGGGGAATGTGTACGTCTACCAGTTCCTTTTCAAGAAGAGAGAGCAGATACCGGTAATCTTTGGCGGACACCTCCTTTTCCAGTATTTTGTTCCAGGAATCCTGAGGATTGGCGTGGCCCGAAATTTCAAACCGCTTTTGCCAGTCCGTGAGGATATCCGGGTCTTTAAGTACGTTGAAACGTTTTTCAGGAGCATCCATGAAAAAGGAGAGGGCCGTCTCCAGAACGCCGTTGATCAGGCCGATGGGCGGGCGATATTGATTGAGGCGTGCACGCATGAAGGCTTTGGTTTCCTGGGGCCAGGCGGCCACAAGGTCTTTGATCTCTCGGATCCGGCTTTCCGGCAGTTGGACGTAGGTGATCTCTCTAGTCAGCCGTCTGGCCATCTTTTCCTCCCTCCGACCGGTTGGCGGAATTGAATGCGGGAAGGGCGATCGCCGGTGTGTTTCCCTGGGTGTTTTGAATGACCACGGTGTTTTGTCCCAGCTGGTGCTTTTCATAGGCGGTGGCCCATTTTTGCTGGGTGAGGAACTCAAGCAGCGCGGTATCGGTGGAGCCATCCTCTCGACCCAGCGCGCGTTGAAGGTCCTGAATACCACCCATATAGGCGGCATAGAGTTTGCGGATGCGGCTGGCCTCCTGATCTGCTGCATAGTTGTCGGCTTCGGCAATCATTTCCCGGCGTTTTTTCTCTTCGGACGCCTCTACCAGTTTGTCGCCGAAGCGGGTCTCCTTGAGCACGAAGCTGACGACTTCGACGCCGTATTTTTTTTCGATGGTGGGGCCGCCGATATTGATCGGTCGCGATTTCAATGCCGTGAAGATCACCTCCTTAATGGTTTCACGGTCACTGATCAGCCGATCAACCTCCTGGGCCTGTAGAATGTCTTTGGCGATGCCGTCGTAGTCGCCCTGCAACAAATCCAGGGGGTTCAGGTTTTCGATGGCCCACGTATTGAGGTCGCGGATCCGATAGGTGAGCACCCCGGAGGTCCACAGGGCCACGTTGCCTTTGGAGATGATTCGCATGGGCGCCGGGGTGCCGCCCAGTTGGAGAGTCTGGTTCATCAGCGGCACTTCCTGCTCGATGCGTGTGAAATAGGGCAGGCGGGCATGCCAGCCCACATCGGTAACCGCCTGTCGGACCCCGCCGAATCGTTCCAATACAACCGCATAGTTCATCTTGACCTTAAAGATGGTTTTGGTGGCATAGACGAGGGCAATCATGCCGTAGATCAACCCGACCGACGTGATCAGGGCGATCAGGCGGCGCAGGATGGTTTTGACGAAAGACCGCCGCAGCAATTGATTGGGTAAAGGTGTGGTCATATCCGCTCCTTTGGTTGCTGGAAAAATGCCGACAGGCGGCGACACAATTCAACCATGAAAAAAGGGTGGTTTCAAGGGAAAAACCGCTCATCGATCGAAAGTGAGTGTACCTGTATGAGAATTACAGATTGCCCGCCAATCCAAGCTGGTTCTGGTTGACGGCCATATTGAAGGTCGGCTGGACCAGGTCATGGTGGCGTATTTCAAAGGGAAGATAAGCCAGCTGATAGCGACAGGGTTTGACCTGAATTTGGGCTATACGGTCTTGCACTATTTTTTTAGGGCGCAGGAGTCCGGCCAGGTTCAGTTTCAGGGCCTCGACGGATTCGGATACCGGCAGGTTCACCGGATGCATCCTTCCTTTTGGCACTTGGGCAATCAGATGATTCCGGGGCTGGGAAAGGGTGAGGTGGTGGGTTAAACGCAGAAAACTGCGAGGGCGGATCTTGAAGGCCGGGCCCCAGAAGTGGAAGGGGATCCGGTCCCATCCGGTTTGGATCGCTTTGGGTAGATTCGCCGCTCGCACCAGATCGGCATAACTGTCGAGATCGATGCCGGACACATCGGCCTTGATACGCCAGAAGGGCAGGTAAATAATGTCCTCAGCTTCAGGATTCGGCAGATGGGCCACGTTAACCCGGGACATGCCCTGTTTTGACGCCTGCCACATGGACTGACAATTTTGGCAGTGAAGGACCAAGGCATCCCGACGTCCCTGCATGTCCCAACCACAATTCGGGCAAAGCGTGGGGATGAAGCGGATGCGCCAGTCCGCCGGTCCGCCGGAGAACCGGCTTAATTCAAAGGGTTTATCCAGCGCCCCGGACGCCGGTTGATTGAGCACGGCATCCATTATCCGTTGGCCGACGTAAAAGGGGGCGTAGATCAGGCTCAGGGATTCTCCGATGTGACTTTGGTGGAGAATCGGCCCGGGCAAATCGTGGTTGAAGCGGGTGAGAAACGTTTCCATCAGTTGGCGAAAGGGCAGGGTTGGCTTGATGAAATACCCCTTGGTCTCCGGGCTGACAAAACGCAACTTCATGGCCTGGCTGCGAAGACCGACAGATACGGGGAAATGCGCCGATGGCACGGCCTGACGGCTGACATCCAGAAATCGATTCTGAATGCCGGTCGGCAGACAGGAAAAAATCATGCCCTTGAACCGCCAATAGGGAAAGTAAACCAGTTCCTGGTTCTCGGGGGCATGGTGGGGCAGCAAATATCGAAAGTAGCTGCGTTCCATAAGATAGGAATTCACTTTGCAGAAAGCACACTGAAACAGCCGGTCCGTTTCGCTGAGCGCTGCCGGTGCGCCGCACTGAGGGCATTGATGGTCGATGAGAAAATTAATATTTTTCTCCACACTGGGTGCAGAACTTGGACCCGGCCAGATTTTCGGCACCGCATTTTGCGCAAAAAACGGGTTTGGGCTTTTCTTCAGCCGGATGACCGCAGCGGGAACAGAATTTCGCATTGGGCGCCAGGTTTTTTCCACAATGGCCGCATTCGATAAAAACCAACTGCTGGTGACCGCACATGGGGCAGAACTTGGCCGACACCGGGATGTTGCATTGGCACTCCCGGCAGGTCGCCTGTTCCGCCTCAGGCCCAGACGTTCCGCCTGCCGGCTGACTTTTGCCCGACGCATTGAAATACTGGGCAAACATGGCCGGCATCATCAACCCCAGACTGGTGCCCATGCCCATGCTGCCATCGCCCTCGGCTTCCGATGCCTTTTCCATAGCCATGGCAGACTTCATTTGCATGAGCTTGTTCATGTCGTCGATAACCCCCATTCGACTGCGGTCATCGATGGCTTTTTGCACCTCCGGCGGTGGGGTGATGGCATTCATGTAAAGATGGGTCAGGCCCAAGCCGAAATGTCTGAAATCGTCCTGGAGCCGTTTGGACAGACCTTCGGAAAGCTCATCGTATTTGGCCGGCAGGTTAAGGATTGAGTCTATGGTTTCGCCCATGAAGTCGTTAAATCGGGAAACGATAACCCGGTTCAGGTACTCCTCGATCGCTTCGGTCGTGAACATGCCCTGGGTGCCGACCATGGTGTTGATGAACAGTACCGGCTGGACCACCCGCAGGTTGAAGACGCCGAAGGCCCGCAGTCGGATCAGCCCCAGTTCGGTATCCTTGAAGGCGACCGGATCACGGGTCCCCCATTTCAGGTTGGTGAAGACCTTCATGTTGACGAAATACATTTCGGCCCTCAGTGGACTGGTCATGCCCCAGGGCAAACTGACGATTTTGGTGAGAATGGGAATGTTGCCGGTTTTCAGCGTATGACGGCCGGCCCCGAAGGCTTCGACCGCCTTGCCTTTGTAAAAAAAGATACCCGCCTGACTTTCCCGGACGGTGAGTTGTGCCCCCCATTTAATCTCCCCGGACCCTTTTTCAGGCAGTCGATGGACCAGTTCCTTGCCGCTTTCGTCAAACCATTCCAGATTCTCCAGAAAAATCAGGTTGTCAGCTTTCATCAGCCGTTTCTCCTTCGTTGATAAGTCGCATTGGTACCAGTATCGGTTGTGATGAGTAAAACCTGAGCATTGAAGCAATAAAATTTTCCGTAAAACCGCTCTAGCGATCACACTATCCGTCGCTTGTCGGAGTGAAGCAGAGATCCCGCTAACCGGGGCCGAAGGGAAGCTTCAACAATCCGCGATCACCCGGTCGCATGAGATGGCCGCCTGATATTGCCTGCCTCGAAGGGTTCAAATGAGATTAGGGAGCTAATCGGCGGCTGGAGCCGCCGATGGCGCAGGTGCCTCAGTAAGGGTCTCTTCGGTCACCGTGGGCGTGCTGTCGGGAGGCGAAGGGCCAGATGCAGGGAACGTTGTCGTGACGACCGGTTTGTCGGGCTTCACGGCAGGCGGTGCCGGCGTCTGTGTCGCTGAAGATTCCGGTACGATCGTGGCTGGTGTGTCTGTCGGTGCGGGGATGGGTGTCGGCGGCGCCGTGGAAGATTCGCTTTGCTGCGGGATAGATGGCGACGGGGAAGCTTGGGGTGAGACGGTTTCCGGGGATGGCGCAACAACCGGTGAGATGACCGGTTCGGGTGTTGCCATGGTTGGTGTAGGTTGCACCGGAACCGTTGATTTTAGTTTTGAGATGGTCTGGTTCGCGCTGGCAAAATCAGCCTTGGCCTTCTCAAGATCCTTCATGACGCCGGCAAGCTGTCGACGGAGCCGTTCGGCCGCTGCTTTTTCTTCGTCCAAACGCTTCTGAGAGGTTTCAAGCTTATCCATGGCCGCTTTAAGCGTGGCTTCCATGCCTTGGATCGACGCCGCTTCGGATGTGGCCGTTGCTATTTTCGCCGTCAGAAACTTGGTTTGCAGGGTGGAAAGCCGGTTGCCGAAAATTATTGAAAGTAACGCGAACAGCAGCGTCAGTCCGGCCAATGTCAAGGTAAGCGTATGCAACATGGTGCTGGAACCGGCTGGTTTGTTCTGAGTGGCGCTAGCAGCAGTGGTCATTGGCGCTTTCCCGAAATTTTGAGTTGATATCAAGGTCGATGTTGGGTTGCGATCGTTCAGCCCTCGATGGTGCCCACGATGATGGTCAAGGACCATTCCCTGTATTTATTGTCCATTATGGCTGATACCGCTACGCCTATGGTAGAAAAGACACGCTGCAAGAAAGAAGCGTATGAGGGTGCCGTCTCCTTGCTGTTTACAACCAGCACGAGACCTTTCGGCGGGGTGGAAAATGCGCTTTGGGCCACACCGTTGGTCTTCCAGCCATCTGCAGTCATGACCTCATCCAACTGCCTGGCGGTCATTTCAGACATTTCATCATCCATCACGCAGAAGATATCTACATTTCCTTTCGGACCCGGGTCGAGCAGATCGATCAGCTGTTCGCGCTGGCTTTCCGAAAGGCCGCCCTCCGGTTCCAGTTCCAGATCGAGGTATTCAGTGGTTTCCGATGGGTCACCACTTTTTTTCTCCTCTTCCCGGTGGGCCTTAATAGCGGCTTCGGCAATTTCCATCCGCTTTCTGGCATCTAACAGGGCCTGGGTCAGCTCCTTGGTAGACGACTTGCTCAATTTTAATTTGAGTTGATTGATATCCTGGTGTTGCTGGGTTTGAAGCAGCTCTCGGCGGATTTCTTCAGCCGTTTTTTCAAGGGCTTTGACTCGTTTGTGAGAGGTTTCGAGGTCTTCGAATAGCCCGTTGACGAGTTTTTTTGATTTTCCGACGGTCAGGAAAACCATGATGCCCGTCAGCGCTGCAAAAACCAGCGTCGCCGTCAGCATCCAGCCGTTCAGTGCAGCAACCGATTCCATGTTGGTCCACCAGGATAGCATGCGCGAAAGCCTTTCGTGGAATGGTAGTGGGAAAAATAAGCCGGGAGCCTTCAAGATGGATATTACAAAGAAAATGAATATAATTCAAGCCCTTTCTGACTGTTACACGGCTTTTAAGTCCAAGCGTCCGACAGTTGGCAACCCTGATGTAATGTGCTACGGGGTGTAGACCTTCAGTATCGATGATGAACAGGGACCGAGAAAACGAACTGCAATAGGAGAACCGCTTCATGGGATGGATGGGAAAACTGGTTGGCG
>JAGTUY010000038.1 GCA_018224455.1 Desulfosarcina sp. | reverse complement strand
CGGATCAGCGGTCCTTGCGTCTCGGGGGGCGATATTCACCCAATCAACGCAACGATATTCTCGGAACGGTAATTACAAGTCAATTAGACAGTCAAGACTTTGATTTTGGTGACATATATGGCCAAGAAGAAATGGGATACATGGCCGAAATACAGCATTTGTTCCGAGGCGATCGGTTCAACTTGATCAGTGGCATCGGATACTTTCACTCCGACTCGGATTTTACGGACATGTTTGCTGGGGAAGCAGAGCCCATCGTGTCCGAGGCTCGTGTAGATCATACCACCCCTTATATTTATTCTTATATTTTAGTTCCCGAAAACGTGACCTGGACACTAGGTGCGAGTATGGATTTTTTCGACGGCAAGGTTAAGGAAGAGTTGTTCAATCCCAAAATGGGGGTGACCTGGAATCTGACCCCGACGACAACGTTTCGGGCCGCCGCGTTTCGTACATTCAAGCGCAACCTGATTGCCGACCAAACCCTCGAACCAACCCAGGTGGCAGGTTTCAACCAGTTTTACGATGATGCCAACCGTACGGAAGCATGGAGATACGGTGCCGCCATTGATCAGGAACTGGGGCTAAATCTGTTCGCAGGCCTGGAATACGCTGAACGTGACATGGAGATCAGCTATACGGATTTCGATCTTCAAATTCATGGTGTTGGATGGGATGAACAGGCTGGTCGCATCTATCTTTTTTGGACCCCGCACAAATGGATTTCTGCGGGCGTCGAGTATGGATATTCCCGTTTTGAAAGAGACGGAACCTTTGTGGGTGAAGAATTGTTTACCATTCTGGAAACGCACAAATTGCCGTTAAGTGTCAATTTTTTCCATCCATCCGGTTTGTTTCTGCGATTGAAGGCGACGTATATCGATCAGGAGGGCGAATTCGGCTGGCCCAGATTTTTCCCCACAGAATCGGGTAGCGATCAATTCTGGGTGGCGGACGCTGCTCTCGGCTATCGTTTGCCAAAACGCTGCGGGATCTTCAGCCTGGAAGCCAAAAACCTTTTTGATCAAGGGTTTCAATTCCAGGACACCGATCCTTCCAACCCGGAAATCATTCCGAAGCAATCGATACTGGCAAAGATTACATTGGCTTTTTAGCGCGCGACGCGACTGCTCATGATCGGCAAATGAAACGGGTCGATAATTAACAATCGCTAAATGAACATCAAAAAAGGAGGAAGAAAATGAATGATCCCAACTGGCAAGAGTATGTGATGACGGAAAAGATGTTCGAAAATGAAATTGCGGCAGCAAAAAAGGAAGCTTCTCTTTTTGTCGCTTATCGTAGATCCGATGGGCAGCCGTTAAAAATTATCGCGTCACCGGGCACCAAGGTGGTGTGTGAGGGAAAAAACTTATCGGATCACCTTATTGCTATTTTGAAGCGCCTCGAAGAGTCTGGCGAAAAAATCGTTGAAACCGAATGCGAAACTTCGTTTTACGTGCATGGCAGCCCGGGCTGCCGCATTAAAAAAACAGCCTCCGGTGAATATAAAGTTGTCTGCAGTTGATACGCGAGTGCGGCTGCACAAGATCGTCGTTTCCCGATTAGGAAACCATTCGTAGTTGGGATGAGGTTAGCGTGATTGCCGATGCATTTGCGCACGTTTTACTAGCGCCGCCGCCCAACTCGACGTTCCCAGGGCGTGGATATGGGTGTAGGTGGCCAATACGTTGTTTATGCATACGCCGTCCTTTCCGTCGATAAAACCGGTACCGCGCTGCATGGAAAAGGCCAGGTTTTTCGCTTTGCCCTTCCATTCGTTCACGTTTGAATAATGAAATTCATGGCCTAACAGCGTGGTGCCTGTTGGAAAAAACGGGTTTTCCTTTTCCACGCGGACAATGGTGTAGCCGTGGCCCTGGGGCCGTTTGGAAAAGCCGAACACCACCGGTAGCACCCCGGCCATGTCAAAGTCGCCGTCTTCCAATTGCAGGCGCTCTCCCAGGTACATAAGTCCGCCGCATTCGGCGTATATGGGCAGCCCGTTATCGGCAAGGGCCTTCAACTCGTTTCGGAACGTTGTATTGGCTTCCAGTGCCCGGGCATTGGTTTCCGGAAAACCGCCGCCGATATACAGGGCGTCAACCGGGGGAAGATGCTGATCCATCAGCGGGCTGGTGAACACCAGCTGCGCGCCGGCGGCCTCGAGGGCCTCCAGGTTCTCGGGATAGTAGAACTGAAAGGCTGCATCCCTGAGGATGCCGATGGTGGGTCGGATTGAATTTGACCTGACCTCGGCCGTATCCGCTTTGGGCGCGCTACCCGTTTCAGCGGGCGTTGCCGTAGCGGCCAGGCGCTGAATCCGCTCGAGATCCAGGTGTTTTTCTGCTACCAACCGGATGGCATCGATGGCTGGCTTGGCCCAGCTGTGTTCAGGGGTGGGCACCAGCCCCATGTGACGTTCGGGAAAACGTTGCTCCTTCAGCTTCGGCACCGCGCCCAGGACAGGAATTCCGGTATATTCCTCGATGCTGCGGGTGAGGATGCGCTGGTGCCGATTGCCGGCCACCCGGTTCAATACCACACCGCCAATATTTACGTCCGGGTCGAAGGTTTTGATACCGCCAACTACGGCGGCCATGGTGCGCGTGGTCTTGGTCGCATCGATGCACAGGATCACCGGCAGGCCCAGCAGCTTGGCCAACTCGGCGGTGCTGGTCTCCCCTTTGATGTCGATGCAGTCGTAAAGGCCGCGGTTGCCTTCGATGATGGACAGGTCGATGTTCCGGGTGTGCGCGTGATAAGACCCGAGAATGGCGTCACGGTGGATGAGGAAGGTGTCCAGATTGTAGCAGGGTCGGCCGGATGCAAGCGCCAGCCAGCCGGCATCGATATAATCTGGACCTTTTTTAAAGGGGGCAACGGTGAGGCCCAGGTTTCGCAATGCGGCGATGACGCCGACGGAAAGCATGGTCTTTCCCGAGCCCCCGCGCAAAGCGGCGATGACAACACCCGGCGGTGTCTGGAAGCGCTGGTTAGTTGGAGCCTGATTCAAAACTTTACCCATGACAGCGAATCACCGAACGGTGGGAACGCCGTCGCGGAGTACTATTATTCTTTCTCTTCGTGCTCAGCAGCGGCTTGTTTGCCGGTGCCGGGCATCCCGTACATGGAGGTGCTTCCCGAAGACCAGTATTCCAAGACTTTTTCTTCGACGAGCTTGTTGACGATTTTTTTGGCCTCGCGAGGCTTCATCTCCAAGATTTTGGACAGGTCGTTGAAGTAGAACTTGCTTTTGGTTTTCAATTTTTTGGTCAACTGCTCTACGATCAGCTTCTTTGCCTCTTCGTATTCCATGGTAACCTCTTTTCTAAAGAAGGCAGGGGGGGCACGTGGCCTCCCCCTGCACGGATGCATTCATATGGAAAAAAATTAGAACTTGAACTGGGTGGTCTGGCGCCAGGTGTAGTAGGCCGGATCACGGAAGTCATCGATGAGGTGATGGGTAAATTCAAGCTCGCATTTGTCGAAGAAGCGCTCCCAGCCGATTCTCTCGGCCCATTCGCCCACGCGTTCATACTTGTTGGCGCCTGCGGAGTAGGCCTCGACGATCTTTTTGATGCAGGCGGTGGTGGACTCCCAGCGCGGCATTTCGTTGGGCAGGAAGGCCACGACGACCTTGGAGAACTTGGGCGCGCTGATGCGGTTGGAGACCTTGCCACCGACCATGATGACGATACCGTCACCTTCCTTGTCGGCCAACGGCATGGAGGGGCACATGGTATAGCAGTTGCCGCAGAACATGCAGCGGTCGTTGTTCACAGCCACGGATTTGACTTCTTTGTCACCGACTTTCATCTTGGCCGGCTTGATGGCGGCGGTGGGGCAGGCCGCGATGGCCAGCGGGATTTCGCACATCTTGTCCAGATACTCATGGTCCAAGAGCGGCGGCTTTCTGTGGTAACCGAGGATGGCGATATCGGAGCAGTGCACGGCGCCGCACATGTTCAGGCAGCAGGCCAGGGAGACGCGCAGCTTAGCTGGCAGGCGGTGCTGTTGGAAATCGTCGAACAGCACATCCATGGTGGCCTTGACCGGACCGGACGCATCGGTGGCCGGGGTGTGGCAGTGGATCCAGCCCTGGGTGTGGACGATGTTGGTGATGCCGGCGCCGGTGCCGCCCACGGGGAATTTAAAGCTGCCGCCGTCGAACTTGCGGCTTTCCAGATCCTTGACCAGGGGCTCGACCTTGGCTTTGTCGTCGACCATGAACTCGATGTTGTTGCGGGTGGTGAAGCGCAGGTGTCCGTCACAGTGCTTGTCGGCGATTTCGCAGATCTCGCGGATGTGGGTGACGCTCATCAAGCGGGCGCCGCCCACGCGAACGGTGTAGCACTCGTCGCCGCTTTCAGCCACGTGTACCAACACGCCCGGCTTGATGATTTCGTGATACAGCCATTTGCCCTTGTTCTTGGCGATGACCGGCGGGTAAAAAAGATCGTATTTTTGCGGACCGATGTCGGTGATGCGATCTGTCATCGGTTTGTCGGGATTGTAGCCTGAAGAAATAAATGCCATTGCGATTCCTCCCCTTTTATCTCAGGTGGTCTTTTCTGAATGCGTTGATGTCACGATCCCAGCCGCCGTCAACCTCGTCTTCTTTCCAGAAGATATAGGGGTTGTGGCGCGGTTCCTGAACATGCTGCGCCATCGGCTTGATGTTGGTGGCTTCGAGCAGTTTCTGGAATCCCTGGCGTTTGATCAGCTCACCGAGACGTTCGCGGTTCTTGCCTTCTTCCATCCACCAATCCCAAATGCCTTCGATGACTTCCTTGATCTCGTCGTAGGGCTCTTCGACCTTGATGAAGGGTACCAGCAGGGAACCCATCTGGGCGCCGTCGAGGATCGGCGCCTTGGCGCCGACCAGCATGGAACAACCACGATCGTCACCAATGTGCAGGGCCCTGGGCATGACGTTGATGCAATGCATGCAGCGCGTGCACTCTTTGTTGTCGATCTTCAGCTTGCCGCTGTCCATCCACATGCACTGGGTGGGACAAAGGCCGATGACCTCTTTCTCGATGTCGAACTTGCCCCAGTCGCGTCCGTTGTGGTCGCCGGCGTTGGCGGGAAATTCACCGCCGATGTAGCCGGCAACGGCTTCCTGGTCGATCTTGATGTCGTCTTTCCAGTTTCCCACGAAGGAGATGTCGGCGCGGGCGATGGAGGCCACGCAGCAGTTGGGACAGCCGTCGAACTTGAATTTGAATTTGTAGGGGAAGGCCGGGCGATGCAGCTCATCCTGGTACTCCTGGGTCAGGTCATAGCAGATGGCCTGGGTGTCGTAGCAGGAGTATTCACAACGCGAAGAGCCGATGCAGTCGGCCGGGGTTCGCAGGTTGGAGCCGGAGCCGCCCAGGTCCTGGTTGAACGTGTGGGTCAGTTCATAAAAAATTTCTTCCAGCTGAGGGGTGGAGGTTCCGATGAAGATAATGTCACCGGTGGATCCGTGCATGTTGGTGACGCCGGATCCGCGAAACTCCCACAGATCGCAGAGCTTTTTCAGAAATTCGGTGGTATAGTATTTGCCGCCGGGCTGGGCGACGCGCATGGTGTGAAAGTGGGCCACCCCGGGAAATTTTTCAGGCTGATCGCAGTAGCGGCCGATGACGCCGCCGCCGTAACCGAAAACGCCCACGATGCCGCCGTGTTTCCAGTGGGTCATGCCGTGTTTGAAAGAGAGTTCCAAGATACCCAGAAGGTCTTCCACACAGTCCTGGGCGACCTGGAATTCTACGTTGTTCGGGTTCTTGGCCCGGTTCGCGGCTTCCTGCTTCAGGTCTGACACGAAGCTCGGCCACGGACCGGACTCAAGCTGGTCCAACAAAGGGGTTGCATGCTTTGCCATCTTTTACCTCCATTTAAATTGATATTAAACCAACCTGCCAATATACAAAGAAGCGTCCCCGACGGGGGGTTTTAAGGTCACCTCCTCTCGAATTTTTTCTGCCTGTATTGTCTGGAATGCTGAAATCACGTGGTTTTTTCATTTAAACTGCAAGGGGCAGATATAGAATTAATCATGGGGCGTGTCAATAAAAAAGCCTGGTTTTGCGCACTTAAACCGCAGTTGCCGTTAGGCTTGAGGTGTTCATACAAAATGTTGTGTGCCTTATCGATAAAACCTCTCCATGTGGTGTTCGAGCCCTGATATGAACGATCAAAACCAGTTGTTTTTTCCGGTTCTGCGGGACCATTTGACGTCGGTTTCAGCAGGCCGTTGTTGTCAAGCCGCCAACAGTCGGCGAAGTCCGTTTAGGTGACGGGTTAGATGGCGGTCGATGAGACGTCGTTCATCCGTCCTTGGATCAAAAAAAGTCTCCGTGACCCGACGTGCCGCGGCCAACAGGTCCTTACCCTCGTAATGGTTGTAGCTTTGGCGGAACGTATCGGCAAATGTTTCCGGCAATCCGTTCATCCGGGCGGTCAGGTCCAACCCCTTGAAAAAGCCTTCGATCATGGGCGCTTGGCAGCGATCCGACGCCCAGGCCATCTCTCCAACCCCGTCGAGGCGGTCCAGGCGCATGCGCAGGGAGAGGTGGATGAAAAAAACCACCAGGGCATCCAAAAGCGACCGTTCGTCTTCCGGTTCCTCGGTACAGCCGGACATGGGAGCGTAATCCCTGACCGTAATCAGTCTGACCGCCACGCCTTCAGCCTCCACCCGGACCACAAAGTCGCCGGCGGCATGATGCCAGGGAAAGATCTGGCGTGAAGTGATCGGATCGTAGCAGGCGGTCAGGATCATGGCGGCATTCTTGTACAGACCCGCCGCCTGTGTTTCTGAAAGCAGGCAAGGGGTGGCAGCCCCATCCCAGACCACGACGGCCGGTTCATCGCTGTCGGATCGCCGCGTCAGGTGAAATTCATGGAATCCCTCAAACCAGTCCCCCAGGAACATGGGTAGTCTATTGGACCCAAAGCTGTAAACCCGGGGAAACCAGCCAAAGGGCCGCTGGGTGTTAAGCTGTTCAAGTGCCTTTACCTCGCGGGCCAAGGCCTTTCGCCCGTGGCTGGATGCCGCCACGTTGACCACAAGCGATAGCGTGTGATCCTTGACCGCCACCTGGAGCCGAGCCGGGTGGTAAAAGGCGCCGTGCTTTTCTAAAAAGATAGACAGGCAATCCAGATCTTGCTCAACGACGGGCTGCTCCAATTGGCGGGAGGCGGCGATTAGAATCCGGTCCCACCCGTTGGCCGCGCAAAATTGGGAGACTGCTGAAAAATAGCAGCCATAGGTAACGGCTGCGGTATCGACAGATTCGGGTTTTTTCGGTGCGGTGAACCGATGGTCAGGCAGCGGACGATGCCACAGCGAGTGGTTCTCATCAATAGGGTGATCGGTTGTCGAGAGAAAGCATGAAACGGTCGGCATGGGGCGGACACTATCGGAGCGGGTAAGTTTTATCGGGCGTCCGGACCGATGGCTGTTGCGGTCCGGATGCCCGACGGTTTCGATCAGGCGCGGTGGGGTTCAAGCTCTTTTAAGATTTCGGGTGCCACCTCATAGCCCAATTCCTTGGCCTTGTCAGCGTGTTCCACGGCAAGCGCCGGCTGTCCGTCTTCCAGGTAGGCGATGGCCAGGTTGTTGTGGGCAACGGCAAAGTCTGGAGAAAGCTCGATCGCCTTCAGGTTGGTCTCGATGCTCTCTTTGACCTGGCCATTCATCAGGTAGGCGTTGGCCAGGGTGGTGAAGGCCTGGATAAACCGGAAGTTGAACACGGTGGCTTTTTCCAGGGCCTTGATGGCGCCTTTTACATCACCTTGCTGAAGCAGGACAAAGCCGATGTTTCCCCACCCTTCGGAAAATCCGGGTTTGGCTTTGACGGCCCGCTGATTCCAGTCCAGGCAGCCACCTATGTCGCCGCGTTTCAGGCAAATGCCGCCTAACTGGACGTAGGCTTCGGCCAGGCCGGGGCTGCACTCGATGGAGGTGAACAGGGCCTGCTCGGCTTCTTCGATCTTTCCCTGACCCAGCAGGGCAACGCCCAGGTTGTAGTGGGAGGTGCCGCAGTCGGGGTTTGAGGCGATGGCCTTTTTCTGCTGGTCAATGAACGCTTCTGCATTGGGTGCTTTTTGCATGGTCACATCCTTTTCCGGTGGCTTCACCGATATGGTTATCTCTTGAAACCAAATTGGGTAACGTGACTGCCCTCCCGTGTCAAGGAAAATAATCGCGGCAACGCCGCTTTTCCCTTGACATAAAACCCCAACTTCCTTAGTCTTTTCGAACAATGTGACAGTTCCAGGAGGGGACATGAAATCAGGATGTTATACCGCGATGGTGACGCCTTTCGACGGCGCGGCGATCGATGAAGCGGGGCTTACCCGCCTCGCCGATTTTCAGATTCAAAATGGCATCACCGGCCTTCTGGCCGTGGGCACCACCGGTGAAAGCCCCACCCTGGCCTGGCAAGAACACCACCGGGTGGTGCAGATCATTTCACAACATGCCAAAGGAAAATGCCTGTGCATCGCCGGGGCAGGCAGCAACAACACCAAAGAGGCTCTGTCCGCTACTCGCCATGCCGCCGAAGCGGGCGTCGATGCAGTGCTTTTGGTGGACCCTTATTACAACGGTCCCAGTTCGCTTGAGATCAGAAGAGAATATGTGTCGCCCGTGGCTGCGGCCTTTCCCGATTTATCCATTATCCCCTATGTGATCCCGGGACGCACCGGTGCCCAGTTGCTTCCCGAAGACCTGGCGCTGCTGTTCCGGGAGCATCCCCACGTGAATACGGTCAAAGAGGCCACGGGGGATCTTGATAACATGCGACGAACCCGCCAGTGCTGCGGTCCCGAATTCACCATTTTATCCGGCGACGACGGGATGACCTATGAAATGATGACCGACCCGGGGATTGCCGCGGCAGGCGTGGTTTCGGTGGTATCCAATATCGTCCCTAAGGCCATGAGTGATCTGGTTCGCCTGTTGGCACACAAAGAGCTCGAAAAGGCAACCGCGTTGGCCGAGGCCCTTACGCCGCTGTTCGGGCTGGTAACGGTGAAAACTGTGGAAAAATCGCCATACGGCGACGTGATCTGCCGGGCGCGAAATCCGCTGGCCCTGAAGACCCTGATGCAGCTGCTGGGGGTGCCTTCGGGGTCCTGCCGCCCGCCGCTCGGTAAAATGAGCCGGGCCGGCCTGGATGGGGTGGTGAAGATCGCCAAGACGGTTCAATCGAAAAACCCGGCGCTTTTTTCGCCGCTGGCGGAGTGCTTCAATGTGGACATCGATGCGCGGCTCAACGATGAACGGTTGTTGGCGGGGTTGTACTACCCGAGCTACTGATTGTCTGTAAAATTGGCGGCCTGCTGCTCAGGGTCGGTCACTTTGAAGAGCACGCCCTTGAGCCATTCCAGCCCGAACGTGAGCAGTTCGATCTCATCTGTTTTTATTTTTTCCACGGTGGCGTCGTCTACGTCAAACCGCTTTAAAAAAGAGCTCTCAAAAACAAACGCCTTGAATTTGTCGATGTCGTAGCTGACCATGAAAAACATTTGTTTGGCTTTATCCGTCAGCTTGATATTCGGCGGAAAAGAGCGCTTGCGCACCACCAGGTCCGTCCACTCACGGTTGATTTCGTCCCGCAGGTCCACGCCCTGGTCTTCCCGCCACTCGGCCACCGTCCAATCGCCTTCCTCCTCGAAGCCCTTGCAGTGGGGCTCGTTGATGAAAAAGAAAAAGCCCTCGTCGTCAGCCCCCTCCTTGTGCTGAAGGGTTGCCGTCCCCAGTGGATAATAGCGGCAGGACGTGGGGCGATCCTTATAGATGATGCACCCCTCCTTATCCTTGACGAAAGGACAGGATTCGCGCTCGTCGTCGAGCAGCTTGAGGGTGACCATGGGCAGATCGGTCTTTTCCAGCAAGTGCGGCTCGGTGTAGATCGCCAGAAATTCCCGGGAAGAGAGGCCCAAGCGGTTTTTCATCTGGAGAATGTCGTAGGGCGTGAGGATAATGTTGATGCCCCGGCAGCACGTGGTAAAGCACGATACCTCCGGGTGGCATTTAAATTTGAATTGGCTGCTGTATCCTAAGCGCACCGGCGAAATAAGAGCGTTTTTTTCTGCATCGTTCATGAATCGTCCTTTCCTGATCGTTCATTGGTTGGGACGTATGTAACCAAGGCCGTGGCCAAAGTCAAACGGTAATCCCGGCACCAAAAGTGGCCTGACAGGATGATGGCAACCCGTTTGCCCAGCCACGAAAAGGCTGGCGGTTCAGACGATACAGGAATCGAACAGGAGGTTATAAAAGGAATGGGGCCGGCTCAGAAACGGGCCGGCCCCGGTAGCGATGTCTCAGGTATGGCGGCGGGCTATTTCACCTTTCCTGCGCGCCAGGCCTCGATCAGTTTGTCGTAATCAACCGTTTCCCCCTTGGGTTTTTCGTTGGCCAGCTTGGCCTTGGGGGAGCCGGGCTGGTTCAGCCAGTAAGCTTCATCCTTCTCCGGATTCAGTTGGGGGCCGCACTCATCCTGGGTCTTGGAGCGGGCGATGCGCTCCAGCACCCGGTCCATCTCTTTGGCCAGATTGTCCATGGCCGTATCCACGGTGACTTCGCCGGAAACCGCCTCGCCGATATTCTGCCACCACAGTTGGGCCAGTTTCGGATAGTCGGGCACATTGACGCCGGTCGGCGTCCAGGCCACGCGGGCCGGGCTGCGGTAGAATTCCACCAGACCACCCAGTTTGGGCGCCCTTTCGGTGAAGGATTCATGATTGATGTCGCTGTCGCGGATGGGGGT
>JAGTUY010000037.1 GCA_018224455.1 Desulfosarcina sp. | reverse complement strand
TGCAGTGAACTGTGGGGATATGCCAGGGGCGAGGAATGGATGGTATCTCATTACCGGTTGAAAAAAGTGGCGGTGGGCGAATGACAGAAGCACTGAATAGAGGCAGATTACCCAATTCTTAGGGTCTGTCCCCTGGTTTCCAATAACTGGCATTGCCTCCGCCTCTCGGAAAAGCCCTGCCGTATTCATTCATGCCAATATCATCCCCCGGGAACAAGAGCGAAAGGGCGTAGAAAAGCATCAACTGCAGTTCAGATGAGCTCAGGATCCTGGTTGAAAGTGATTTTTACCCTTATGAAGCCGCTGGATGATGTGGCCAATGCCCGCCACATCCTCGGTGTGACGGCAGCCGGCCGGGGGTACGATCAAGAATCGATCTTGGAAATGTTGCCCAAATAACATATGAAAGGATGCTCCCATCTGGGACTGGGACACTGAAATGATGATTGGTCCTTGACCCCCGCAGCAGATCCATTCTATTTTTAAACATCAGCGAGTGTTCACACTCACCTTCTTTTTCTGATATCACAGAGATCCTTGCGAAAACCCGCAGCTGATCGTTGAACTGACACGGATCAATTTTTCACGCAAAGGACATACATCTTCATGTATAGAGGTCCCCCATAAGTGAAAACGTCATGCGACGTAAATGTCGTGTTTGCTTTAAACAGACAATCAAGGAGGAAGGATAATGAAAAACTTGACGCTTAACTACGAAACCCTCATTAAGGTCACCCGATCCCTATCGAAATCGAAGGATCCAGATAAAATCATTCGAATGACGGTAGAGAGCATCCAATCTGCGCTGGGGATAAAGGGATGTGCGTTGTTTCTGATGAATCCAAAATCAGAAGAATTGGAAGTGGCTGCTTCGACGGGCTTGAGTAAAGAGTATTTGAACAAAGGAACCGTGAGCGCGCTGCGCTCCATTGCTGACTCCCTTAAAGATGGTCCGGTTGCGGTTTATGATGTCAGCGATGATCCCAGAATTCAATATCATGAAGCAGCTAAAAAAGAGGGCATCGCCTCTATTCTTTCTGTACCGATCATGGTCGGTGATGACGTCATCGGGGCCATCCGGGTATACACGGCTGAAAAGTGGGAATTTACCCTGGATGATGTGAATTTTGTCCAGGCGTTGGCTCAGATCGCCGGTGTACTCATAGAAATGAGCCGGCTTTACAAAGGTCAAAATGAATACATAGACGTGTTAACCACCAGCTGTGAATCGCCGGCACTTTAGATGAATACGTCCCGAACGGCTTATTTGTTCTAACGAACGATAACACGCAAAAAGGAGCAATGGATATGCTTGACATTCGAGATTCGGTAGCAGTAATCAGCGGCGGTGCCAGCGGCATCGGCTTGGCGGTTGCCAAATACTGGGTAGAAAACGGCGGCAAGGTGGTCATCGCCGATGTGGCTGAAGAGATGTTGAAGCAGGCGGAGGCTGAGCTTAAGGATTTAGGCGGAGATGTTGCTTCGGTGGTATGCAATGTGACCGATGAGAACGATTGCGCCAGGCTGGCCGACACGGCCATCGAAAAGTTCGGTAAGATCAATCTGGTGGCCCCATTTGCCGGCATCATAAAAGATGGATTGATGCTTTCTCCAGACAAGGAAACCGGCAAGGTGACCAAGAAAATGCTTTTGAAGGATTTTCAAATGGTCGTCGATATTAACTTGACGGGTGTATTTCTGACGGTCCGCGAATGCGCTGAGCGAATGATCAATAATAACTGCAAGGGACTGATCTGTCTGGTTTCCTCCACTGGCAGTCTGGGAACGGCCGGTCAACTCAACTACGCTTCCACAAAAGCGGCCATGTCGGTGATGCCAAAAGTGATTACGGCCGAGTTTTTCCGCCGCGGCTTGGCCGACAAGATCCGTTGCGTGGCTGTTGCACCGGGTTATGTGGGTACTGCCATGGTAAAGGGGATGAACCAGAAAGCGCTGGATTATATTATCGGTCAGGTCCCCATCGGGCGCTTGATTGAACCTGAGGAAGTGGCTGCATTGGTCGGGGATATCTATCGCAATGAGGCGCTGGCCGGGGAAGTCTTTTTTATCCATGGCGGCCTGCGCTTGGGCTCCAAAGGGTAGATCCACGAAAGTACATCCACAAAAATAGGACCTGATCGGAATGGACAAATCGGAAGCACCGGATCTGGCGTATCGCTTGGCTGACCATGCCAGGTGCGTGGAAGGCCTGCTTTGCAGTAATCAGGAAAATCTATTTTAATGCTCAACAACAGCAGGACAGACAGGCAATGGTTAATCCCATTTATGTGGATGGGTATTGGCTTGGTGTCTGGGTATTTATCGAATTATTTGTTCTTGTATATCTGGTCTCCACTTCTGATCGAGACCGTCAGAGCAACCAACGCAATTACCCAGTCCGTCATTGTAAAGAATATTGTCAACATGGTCTTCGCGAACATGGCAGATTTCATGCTGTGTTTTCTTTTTGCGATGGTGTTGAGTTTTTTCACCAAATCCACCAAACTAAGATTGTTGTTATTTGTTTTGGGTGCGATCGCGATCAACTTGTATGTCCAGGTTGAAAGGCTGATCGGCTACATGGGTTTTTATGCTGAATTTCCTTCATGGGCGATTACATCACCGATGCAGGGGCTCGTTTCGCTGTTATTGATCATTCCCCTGTGTTCGATCGCAGGCAGCAAGGTTGGCACCTGGATAAAAATGAAAAGGAAGACCCTATAACCCAGTATAGCGCCCGACGTGGCTCCACCGCCCCGCAGCGCGCCACCTTTGGCCGCCGACTTTCAAATTCGGGGTTCATCTTCCCTGTTCGACTCCGGCGTGAGACAACATGGATTTCCGTCGATTAAACGGTTAAAGGCTGTTGAAAAACTATTGCGCTTGCTATCGCGGTTCAACCGCCGCCAATGCCGGAATAAGCATGCCAAAAAACAAGCTTCTCAAGTACGAACGCGTCAAACGTCTGCCCAATGTCACCTTTTCGGTGTTTGGTGAAACACCATCGCCTCGTTCTTATCCATGGTACGACGAGCGTTATCAGGGCATGGAAAGGGTTCTCGAACTGGGCTGCGGCAAAGGCGAATACAGCCTTGTATTCGCTGCCGCCAATCCGCGCAAACTATGTGTGGGAATCGATGCCAAAAGTCATCGCATTTGTGTCGGCGCAGAAAAGGCGATTGCCCAGGGCCTTGAAAATGTTCATTTTCTTCGCGCGCGAATTGAGCGAATAGAAGATTTTTTTCTGGAACACTCGATACACGAGATCTGGCTGACTTTTCCCGACCCGCACCCCAAGCATCGGGCAATCAAGTCCCGGCTTTCCGCCTCTCCCTTTCTGGACGCATATGCAAACCTGCTTATCCCCGGCGGCACGGTGTACCTGAAGACGGACAGCAATCTGCTGTATGACTATACCCGGGAATCTGTCAAACGGTGGGGGGGGCGCGAAATCACACAATCAGACACCGATCATGGTACCGGTTGCCGCGCATCAGGCGCCGGTGAAGCGGTTTCCGCTTACGAGCATGCCGCGCGGTCAAG
>JAGTUY010000036.1 GCA_018224455.1 Desulfosarcina sp. | reverse complement strand
GTAGGACAGGTTGGCTGCGTCACGCTGAGCGTGGGAGAACTGAGCCACTTCGCCGGCGGTGGCCCCCATCTGGTTCACCGTCTCCTGGATAACACCCATCTGGCGCTCTTCCTCGCTGGCACGCGCCCTGTTGGCCGTTGCCCGTTTGGCCACCTCGCCGGAAAACGCGTCCACCTCCGCAGCCGCGATGTCGGCGACCTTAAGCGACTCTCTAAGGGCGCCGGTCATGTTATTGAAAGCCTTGGCCATCAACCCGACCTCGTCGCCGGTCTTGACCGGTGCTTGAAGCGTCAGGTCACGTTCGGTGGCCACCTTGTTGACCACGCCGGCAATCTCGACGACCGGCCGGGATATTCCGCCGGAAATCAGATAGACGACGCCCAGCAGGATAAGTACGGCCACGTTTCCCAGGACCAGGGTGGTGTAGAAAAGCTTGCGCGGCTGTTTGAGCACTTCATCGATGGGAAGATTGACGGCAAGGCTCCATTTCTTTTTGGCCGCCCCGACGGCAATGGGTGCCAGGATATAGTAAGTCTTGTTGCCGGTGGTCTTGGACACCTTGTACTGGCTGGTTTCGCGACCGGCCGTTACGTCTTGGATAACCTTTTTATCGAACGCGAAAAAGTCCATGTGCTTGCCCACATTGGCCTGCTTGGTGGGGTGGGCCACAAAGACACCGTCGTTGGCGATGAGAAATCCATAGCCGGTATTAAAGAGCTTGACCTGCTGCACCAATGGCGTGAAGGCGGAAACCGGGATGTCGATACCCACCACGGCAACGGTTTTTCCGTCAAACCGGACAGGAACCGAGAGCACGGTTTTCAGCTGGGTTTGTTCACCAGCGGTAAACGGAACCGGATCAGAAATCATCTCCTCTCCGGAGGTCAAGGTTTGCAGATAGTAGGCTCCTTTTTCAGGATCGGTGTAATCTGCCAGCGGCTCCACATCGATATCCCCGGTCAAACGATTCCAGTAAGGCAGAAAACGGCCGGTTTCATCGTGGCCGAAGGCATCGGCAAAGTCGGAATCCTTTCCGTCCAGGGCGTTGGGCTCCCAGCAGGTCCAGACGGCGAGAAAGCTTGGATTATCTTCCAGAACCTGCTTCAAAATACCGTCCATCATATCGCGGGGCGGAACACCCTGCTGTTTCATACCCTGAAAGGAGTGGGCCACGGTTCGGGCAACGTCCATCGACTGCCCCAGTTTCGCCTTAACCACGTTGGCATAGCGGTAGGCGGACTCACGCGCCTTGTCCAGGGCTTCGGCTTCAGCCATGTTTCTGGCATTGAAGCCGATGTAGGTGATGGCTACCGCAAAGGCGAGCCAGGCCGCCGAACAAATTGAAATCGCCATTTTTGTTCTGAGTTTAAGATTTCTGAATTTTTGAAACATGGAATCTGCCTCCTGACTGAATTAACAAATCAATGACGCCTTCAGCGGCGCGGTTCTATTTTGGGTCATCATTTCAAACGGGCACCGGCTGGAATCGCGATCGAATTGGAAAAGATGCCGGCCCATCGGTTTTCGGGCAATCCGTTTTCACATTGTTAAATGGCAATAGGCGTGGCCCCGTAAATTTTAATCGTCAATTAGCACATCGCCTGATTTTCAATAAACTTTAGGGTCGGAACGACCTTTTTAAGGCCAATTGATGATTGGATTTAAGCGATCGAGCGGCTTGAACCTGGGCCACGCGTCAGGATTGAATGGGAAAGCGGTTTATTTTAGCGGACAACACTGCTATGGGTGCTTTAGACGGCCATCAGGGACAAAATGACGGGCAACTGGCCGGTCTGAATGTTAAAACCAAAAAGGACGGAAGAATCATGACTTTCACCCACGCCATCACCAGGCGGCCCGGCAAGGATATGGCCTCCGGCATCACCACATCAACGCTGGGCCCCCCGGACTGCATCAAAGCCCTGGAGCAGTTTGATGCCTATGTCGATGCCTTGAACCGTTGCGGGCTGTCGGTGACCGTACTCGATCCGCTGGAAGGACATCCCGATGGCCATTTTGTGGAAGATGCGGCCGTGGTAACCCCGGATGTAGCGGTGATCACCAATCCGGGCGCCCCTCCGCGAAGGGGGGAAGTGCGGTCGATCGCGGCCGCCCTGCAGCATTATCGCCAAACCGTCTGGGTCCAGCCACCCGGCACCATCGACGGGGGCGATGTGCTGATGGTCGGACGCCATTTTTTTATCGGGCTGTCCGACAGAACCAACCAACAAGGTGCCCGCCAGTTGGGTGAAGCCGTGACCGGATTTGGCTGCACCTGGACGCCGGTGCCCGTCGCCGCCGGCCTGCATTTCAAATCCAGTGTCAATGCGGTAAGCGAGGACACCCTGCTGCTCACCCGAGACTTTGCCGATCATCCAGCCCTGGCCGGCTTCCATCGAATCGTGGTTTTGCCGCAGGAAGCATATGCGGGGAACACCCTGCGGGTCAACGACCGCCTGATCATGCCCGCCGGGTTTCCCGACACGCGGCAAAAGCTCCAGGCCCTGGGTAAGCCGATCATCGAACTGGACGTCAGCGAATTCAGGAAAATGGACGGCGGCCTGACCTGCCTGTCCCTGAGGTTCTGACCCCATGGCCCAAGACACCGGCCGCCACAGGGAAAGCGGTTACATCGTCCGGCAGCATGGCCGTTGGTGGTGGCTCGGACAATTGATGCTCACCGGCGTGGCCTTTTTTTTTGTCTTTTTCGGATTTTCCCTGTTGACGGCATCCTACCGGCTCGGGGACCCGTTTTCCTTCATCATGACCTTTTTTGCCGCCAGCCTGATCATTTTGATCAGTATCGTAATGGTCATCGGGTTTGTGTTTCGCATGAGGCGGGTGATGCTGATCGACCGTTCCACGAACGATCATGAGGTGGACGATGACGCATCTCAATAACGCCGACCATCAGCCGTCTTTTTTCCCTCCGGCCCGTTACATGCGCACCTGGGCCTTTTCCACCGTGACAATGCCCTCGGTAATGGCGTGATCGATGGTCTGTTTGATGCACAGCGGTGGTTGGATCAAAACAGCCGGGATAGCATGTGGCCGGCCAAAACCGCCGCCAGTCCCAGGATCAGACTGATGCCCACATTTCCCAAGGAGGCCAGCCATTGTCCCTCTTTGGCCAGGTTGAAGGTTTCCAGGCCAAATGTGGAAAAGGTGGTGAAACTTCCCAGGATGCCCACAAAAAGAAACGCCCGCAACTCCGGAGAAAAAAACTGACGGTTCTCCATAAGACCGCCGCCGATACCGATCAGCAGGCAGCCGGCGATATTGACCGTCATGGTTCCCACCGGGAAGGATTCAGTTTTGGTCAGCGTGTGCACCCCCCCGGCCACGAGGTAGCGAAGGATAGCCCCGACGCACCCACCCAGGCCGATTATGACGAATTTCAGCATCACAGACTCCTGCGCCTCGCTTGGAATGGAAACTTTTCCCGGCCGGGGATTCGTTCAAACAACCGGTGTTGAATCTTGAATCATGAATAGAGAATATGCATCAAGACTTCAATCTTTTTCTCTGGTCGAACAGATGGCTTAAATTCTAATCGATATTTTTTTAGAGAATGTTATTCTTGATATTATCTTATTTTTAGAATATTTTTGCCATTAATAAGGTATTATAAAGAATGATTGACGATGTCAGCCTAAAAATTCTTAAAATTCTGCAGAAAAAAGCGCGCATTCCCAACGTAGAGGTCGCCCGCCGGGTGGGCATGGCGCCCTCGGCGGTCCTGGAGCGCATCCGCAAATTGGAGAAGATGGGCCTCATCGATGGCTATGAAGTCCGACTCAACCCTGAACGCTTCGGGAAAAGCCAGGTGGCCTTCATCAATGTCCGCACCGGCGGCAAGGCAGAAGAGCATGGTCTGGTGGAAACCCTGGCAGCCATTGCCCAGGTTCAGGAAATTCATTACGTGGCCGGCCGGGACAGTTATCTGCTCAAAGTGCGTGAAACCGACACCAGGGCGCTGGGGCGCTTGGTGAGAGAACGGATTGCCCCGCTGAAGGGGGTGGTCTCCACCCGCACCACCATTGTCATGACCACGTTCAAAGAGACGGCCAGGATCCCCATCGACGATCAGGATTTGATCGGGTAAGCCGTCAACCCATCTGACAACACGCAAACGAGGTGTCTCATGATTCGCATCAATGACAATTACTTGAAACTGAAGGCATCCTACCTGTTTTCCGATATCGCCAAGCGGGTAGCCGCCCACCAGCGGCGTCATCCCGACCCGGCCGTGATCCGACTGGGCATCGGCGACGTGACCCGCGCCCTGCCCGCGGCCTGTATCTCCGCCTTTCACAAGGCCGTTGATGAAATGGCCGTCGACGGCAGCTTCCGCGGGTACGGCCCGGAACAGGGATATGAATTCCTGAGGGAAGCCATCGCCGAAAACGACTTCAGAGCCCGTGGGGCGGATATCCGTGCCGAGGAGATCTTCGTCAGCGACGGCGCCAAATGCGACACCGGCAATATTCAGGAAATCTTTGACGTCGGCACCCGAATCGCCATTCCCGACCCGGTCTACCCGGTTTACCTGGACACCAATGTCATGGCCGGCCGCACGGGGCAATATCGCAACGGGCGCTATGACGGCATCGTCTATCTGGACGGCCGCGCGGGAAACGGTTTCATTCCCGGCCTGCCCACCGAGCCGGTGGACCTGATCTATCTGTGTTTTCCCAACAACCCCACCGGCGCCACCATCACGGCCGATCAACTCAAAACCTGGGTAGACTATGCGGCGGCCAACCAGGCCGTCATCCTCTACGATGCCGCATACGAGGCCTTTATCCGGGATGACGCCCTGCCCCACTCCATTTACGAAATCGAGGGGGCCCGGCAGGTGGCCATCGAATTCAGAAGCTTTTCCAAGACGGCCGGTTTCACCGGCACCCGATGCGCCTATACGGTCGTGCCCACCACCTTGATGGCGTTTTCCGCAACCGGTGGCGCCCATTCGGTTCACAGCCTGTGGAGTCGACGCCACAGCACCAAATTCAACGGGGTTGCATACCCGGTACAGCGGGCCGCGGAAGCGGTTTACAGCGACGTCGGCAAGCGCCAGGCGGCCGAACTCATCGACTACTACATGGCCAATGCCGGTCTGATCCGCCAAGAGATGCAAGCGTTGGGCTACCCATGCATCGGCGGTGAGAATTCGCCGTACATCTGGGTGTCGACCGAAAAAGAGTCCTGGGCCTTTTTCGACATGCTGCTTGAAAAAGCCGGCGTGGTTTGCACGCCGGGTGCCGGTTTCGGCACCTGTGGAGAAGGCTACATACGGATCAGTGCATTCAACAGCCATGAAAATGTGAACCTGGCCATGACCCGTATCCGTCAAGCCCTGGCGTCCTAATGAACTGTCCCATGCCCAAGCTTTACAAGAAAAGCGGCCGCTTCATGGCCGGCCCGCACGGCGCACTGGTAGCCACCGCCATCAACCGCAGGGAGATCTACCGCACCTGCGTGGGGCTGAACGCCTGCATGTCAGCCCTCATGCGTCCGGGCATGACCAATGCCTACCACCACGTCACTGTGCCCGGCAAGGCGCTGGATGCAGCGCAGGTCATCGATGTGGTGGGATCCTTAATGGCCTGTTCCGCTTTGCATTCAGCATGGTATTGAAATGCAAGCTAGATTCTGAACCGCGATAGCCAATGAACTGGAAATCGTTTTTTTTATCCTTATAGGGCAGCGCAGCAATGCCGTTACAGGCAGAACATTCTCCGCGGCTTGCCGCGGGGAGGGTTCAATTAACCGTTCAGCGAAAACATCGTTGACTAATTATTGCGGGACTGATTTATATCTGACAGCACCACAAAGGAGATCCCATGGATGATTTTTTGCACAATCTGAGAAGTGGAAAACTGAAGCAACCGGACCGGGGCAGGCGTGATTACACCGACTACAAGGGCCCCCAGCGCCGCGGGGGAAACGAGCGACGCAAACCGGATTACTATGCCAAAGTGACCGGTGAGAACTTCGCCCTGGTCAAAGACAGCCTGGACGCGCTGGCAGACCACCAGAAACGCATTGCCGATGCCTTGGCGGCCAGAAAAAAAACAGACGCCCGCATCGCCGAGGCCCTGGAAACCATCGCCGCCATGCTGGGGCGCCATTGGGGGTATGAGAAAGATCTGCCCCGCGTCAGTGAACCCGTTGAAGCAGAACCGGAATCGAACGAGGATACGAAAGACAGCATCGGCCCGGGTGAGGCTGAGGAAGGGTTTACCGGCATCGGCCCAGGCAATCGGAAGATCGGTGACACCGACAAGCCCGAACTGCTGGGCACGATCACTGCCATGCGGGCCGACGGCGACAGCTGGGAGAAAATCGCCCGCCATATGGATGCGCGTGACATCCCTACCGTGTCGGGCAAAGGAAAATGGCGCGGGCCGGCCGTAAAAAAGTTCTGGGAAGCCCAAGTCGAAGCCACCTGATCCTGAACCCCGTCTATACGCATCACGCCCGCCTTGCCTTATAAGGGGCTCCGATACCAGGTTAGGGTATCGATCAACCCCTGGCGAAGGGCCATCTGGGGCCTGAAACCCAGGGATTGTCGAATCCGACCGATATCGGAAACGGACTCACGGATATCGCCTGCTCGAGGCGGATCGAAAACCGGATCGATCTTTACCTTGGAAAGGTCGCCGATCATTTTCCACAGGTCGAGAATGCGGATCATCATACCGGTGCCCACGTTAAACACCCGACCGGCTGCAGACGCTTCGGTGGCGGCCAGCAGATTGGCGCGGACCACATCCTTGACGTAAATAAAATCCCGGGACTGGCCGCCGTCACCGTATATGGTGGGCACGCCCCCGGCAGTCGCCTTGTTCATAAAAATGGAGATCACCCCGGAATAGGGGGACGATGGATCCTGTCGGGGACCAAACACATTGAAATATCTCAGGCAGACCGTTTCCAGCCCATACAGCCCCCCGAAAACCGAGGCGTAAAACTCTGCGGTGAGTTTTTGCACCGCGTAGGGGCTCAAGGGTTTAGGTGCCATGTCTTCGGTTTTGGGCATACGGGGATCGTCGCCGTAAACCGCACTGGAACTGGCCATGACCACCCGCCGCACGCCGTTTCGCCGGGAGGCATCCAACACCCGGACCGTTCCCAGGTCGTTGACCTCGCAGGAGTGGGAAGGATCCAGGACGGATTGTGAGACCGACACCACTGCCGCCTGGTGAAACACCACGTCACAGCCCTTGACGACCTGATCTAACAATCCGGCGTCGCGGATATCCCCCTCGACGAAATCAATCCGATCTCCCAAGTGATCGACATTGTGTCGATGGCCGGTGGAGAGGTTGTCAAGCACCGTCACCCGGCATCTGTTGGCCACCAGTTCATCAACCAAGTGAGAACCAATGAACCCGGCGCCACCTGTCACCAGCGCATGACTGATTTTTTTCATTTAAAACGATCCTTTCATTGGCACGCGTTCACCGGGAAAAAGGCGCTTGCCATGATCCCGGCCCTTGGGCTAAATTCGAACGTGAGCCCAGAACGATGAACCTGTAAACGCCGGCGTAAACCCACTGCCATGAAGCCTGTCAACCCCATCGCCTGCCGAAAATGCAACTACTACTACATCACCTGGGACACCCGCCGGCCCCACGGCTGCCGGGCCATGCGTTTCAAAAGCCGGCGCCCACCCAGTCTCGTCGTCCGCCAGAGCTCGGGGCAGGATTGCCTGCACTACACCCCCAAAAATGAGACGGACGGCACGGATCCGTGACCGGCCTACCGCCATAAACGCCAAGTTGTTTTCAAAGATAAACGTCGACCATCGAATAATGATGTCGCTATGCTCCCCAATTTTGTTTGATTGGTGCTTACGAGTTGGGCGATGATGCCACAAGAAGATGTCAAAAGCAACGGGCGCCGCACCATCGATGCCCACGCCGCCTGACTTGACGAAGCACGTGTCCGGTCTTAGGATTTAACGTCAAAGATATCGATTCGACCACTTACCATGGATGAGGCTTCCCATGACAACGCCACATATTCAACTCAAGCTGTTCGCCGCCCTGAGCCCCCTGTCACCCGAAAATTCGGACCGTGTGCCCATCAAGCCGGGCATCTCCGTCAAAGAGATGCTTGAACGGTTGGACATTCCTACGGTCAAGGCCCATTTGATCTTCATCAATGGCATCAAACGATCCCTTGAAACCCGGTTGAGCGGCGGTGAGCGCGTGGGCATCTTCCCGCCGGTGGCGGGTGGGTAATATATGAAAGCTACGCTTGCGCACCGTCTCGACACCCTGGCCCTGAACACCGCTTTGGCCGATGGCACACCTTGCCGGGCAATTGAAGCAGCGCAAGTGATTCGACTGGCAGACGAGGCAGGCGTCACCGGGCGGACGGTAGAACTGGAAGCCTTGAGACAGCACATCCTTCCGGACCGTTACCTTCGCAACATGAAAACCCTTTCCGAAGCCGATCAGATCAGGCTGCTCGAATCAGCCGTCTGCATCGTAGGCCTGGGCGGTTTAGGCGGCACGGTGACCGAGACGTTGGCCCGCATGGGAGTCGGTCGGTTTTGCCT
>JAGTUY010000035.1 GCA_018224455.1 Desulfosarcina sp. | reverse complement strand
GAACCGCGGACCCAGTGGTTAACAGCCACTTGCTCTGCCGACTGAGCTACTGGGGATCATAAAGTATCTTTTGCCGTGGTGACGACTAAAGAAGCGTCTTCAATAGTCGACCCAGATTTGAATGTCAAGGGCTTTTTTGGCCCGGGAGCTGTGGGTCGCCAGTTCTGATTTCTTACTTTTTAATGATTTCTAACGTGTTGAACTTCATACTATTTGCTACCTTTGATGCCCCTCCCTTTCCGAGTACAATTGTCTGTGTCGATGGACATGACGATATTCGTCTATTTGGCCCCGGAGAAGCAATCTCAGCCCTATCGGCCTTCAACCGGTGCAGCGATTCACCTGATCTTTTTGCAGGTACAACACCACACTTTTCCCCAGCAGCGGATTGAGCAGACGATCGATCCATCGGGTTACCCATGGCTTATTCATGATGTCCCAGACCAGCAGGCGATGGTACAGGTTGACCACTGCCGAGTCCGTTCGTGTCGGACCGACGAAACACTTGAGCCACCAGTAGGGGGCGTGGATGCTGTGGGCGTAATGATGCCTCAAAAAGCGGGCGCCCGCCCGCTCCAGCCGGTCGATCAATTCGTTTTTTCGGTAGATGCGCACATGGCCCCGGTTGGCGTTGAAGTACTCATCGGATAATGCCCAGCAGATGCGCTCGGGCAGGTAGCGGGGAACGCTGACCACCAGCGATTTACCGGGTTTGAGTACCCGGATGATCTCTCGCATGGCTGATTCATGATCCGGAATGTGCTCCAGCACCTCACTACAGACGACCAGGTCGAAGCAGGCGTCGGGAAAGGGCAGGCAGGTCACGTCGGCCGCGGAAAGGCTCCAGATGCCGCCCCCATGTTCGCCCAACCGGTCATGCAAGCCCAGCCGCTCGCGTGCTTCCTTCAGATCTGCCGGGTTCAGGTCTGCGCCGGTCACCCTTACCCCCTTGAGCCGGTAGGCCGCGCAGGTGTGGCGGCCGGATCCGCAGCCGATGTCCAGGATGCGATCGCCGGAGTGGACAGCCAGGCGGGAGAAATTAACGGTAATCAAGGATGGTCTCCCGATAGGCGTCCACGGTCTTTTCGGCTGCGCGCTGCCAGGTAAAGTGCTGCTGCACCCGCTGGTATCCGCGGCGGCCAAGCCCATTGGCGTGGTCAGGTTGGTCCAGCATGTCGACGATGGCCCGAGCCAGGGACATGTGGTCTTTCGGAGGGACCAGAATTCCCGCATCACCTACCACCTCGGGCAGAGCGCCGCCTGTGGTGCTGATCACCGGCACGCCGCAGGCCATTGCTTCGCCCGCCGGCAGGCCGAAGCCTTCATAGACGGATGAGACCACCGCCATGGCCGCCCGGGCATACTGGCGCACAAATTCCACATCGCTGATGCGACCGGTAAAGACGATCAAATCGCCGATGCCCAGGCGCCGGATCAACCGGCTGATGCCGCCGTTTTTCTTGGGTGTTCCGACCACAACCAGTCGGATGGTCCTTTTTTTGGCTATTTCCGCTACCGCATGGAGCAGGTAATAGAGCCCTTTAAGCGGAACGTCGGAGCTGTTGGTGACAATAATTCGGCCCGGCTCCCGCTGAATCTCGGGAATGGGGTAGAACAGGTTGGTGTTGATGCCGTTGGGAACAACGGCAAAGCGCTCCCGGGGAATCCTGAAATCACGGGCGATGTCCTCCCGGGCGCACTCGGAGACGGTGATGATCCGGCGCAGGGTGCGCGATACCCGTTTTTGCATGCCGACGAAGGAGAACCAACGCAGGTGTTTAAGCTTTTTCCAGAACGGCCGCACCGAGCGCACGGCGATGTCCCGGTCCACCGTGATGGGATGGTGGATGGTGGCCACGGTGGGAATCTTTTTGGCGATGGACCAGATGCCGTAAGAGAGGCTCTGATTGTCGTGAATGATGTCATAGCGCCGCATCCGCGTGCGCAAAAAACGCTGGGCGCGGATGCCGAAGGTAAAGGGCTCGGGAAAACCCATGGTCGAAACACCCGCCCATTCCATGATATTGACCGGATCAGACAACTCCCTGAGGGTGGGAACCCGAAACAGATTCTCCGGATTGTAAAGGTCCAGACAGGCCGGCCGGTGGGTCGGGATGTCCGGGTCCAGACCGGGATCCGGGGGACCCGAAAACACTTCGACATGGTGGCCAATATCTTTGAGTGCCCGGCTCAGGTTTTTCAGGTAGACACCCTGGCCGCCGCAGTGGGGATTGCTCCGGTAGCTCAGCAGGCAGATATTGAGGGGGCGTTCAAGGCTGCTATTCATATGCGTTATAGAGGTAATCCTTCCCACTTAGCCAAATAGAACCACTTACAGTCCGGCTGTGGCCAACGTCAAGTGTTTTCATGCATGGGTCGAGATCGATTGGCAATCCTAAAGGGCATTGTCCGCCTTGCGGTAAAGGTATATATAACGGGCGAGGTCTGAGGCCAGAGGACAGAGGAATGCAGAAACTGTCGGTATGAAACACTTTAACAATAGCCGGTTGTCCCTGAGCATGCCGGGATCCGGATTGTACCAGGGATAATCTTTGGAGGACGCGTGGACATGGCGATGCCCGATGCAGTGACGCTGGTGGAGGTGGGGCCGCGTGATGGCTTCCAGTTCGAACAGGCCGTGGTTCCCACCCACCGAAAACTGTCCGTCATCGCTCGGTTGGTCGCAGCCGGGCTGAAACAGATTCAGGTGGCTTCCTTCGTTCATCCGGAAAAGGTGCCCCAGATGGCCGATGCCGGTTCTTTGATCAGACAGCTTCCCCGCCAGGACGGGGTGGTTTACACGGCATTGGTGCTCAACCGGCAGGGACTGGACCGCGCCATGGCGTCGGGTATTGCGGCCGTAGAAATCTCCCTTTCCGCCAGTGATTCCCACAGCCGCAAAAACGCCGGCATGGCCCACGATGACGCACTGGAGAAAGGGCTGCGCATGATTGATCAGGCGCTATCCGCCGGTCTTCACGTCCGAGCCAGTGTCCAGTGCGCCTTCGGTTGCGTCGATGAAGGGCAGATCCCCGCCACCCGCATTGCCGGCATTGTCCGGCGGTTTGTCGAGCACGGGGTCCATGTGCTGGCGCTGGCGGACACCACCGGTATGGGATCGCCGCCGCGGATCGAAGGGGTTCTGGATGCGGTGCTTCCCCTGGCCGGCCGGTTGCCACTGGCGTTGCACCTTCACGACACGCGCGGCCTGGGACTGGTTAACCTGATGGCCGCATTGAAGTACGGGGTTTCGATTTTCGACACCGCCCTGGCCGGTATGGGCGGATGTCCCTTTGTCCCTGGCGCCGCCGGCAATATCTGCACCGAAGATACCGCCCACCTGTTGGAAAGCCTGGGGATTCACACCGGCGTGGACTATCGTCGGGTGGGTGCTGTTTCCCGCGACATGGAGGCGTTTTTTTTAAAATCCTTCCCCGGCCGAATGCACCGGGTGACGGCCTTTCAACCCCCTTACGAATCGAGATAGATCGGATTGCCCCCCGCTCCTTTTTTTAACCCAATCCCTTTAGTTTAAAATCGGCATGCCGATATTTGGAACGTGTCAGGCAAGTGGCTTTGACGGTCCCCGCCAATTCGCGGCGGGGATCCGAAACCAGTTTCATTCATAGAAAATCGATCAACGATGACGCTAACGACAGACGCACCCAAAGAGACCCTTTTGTTTGTGGATGACGAGGAAAGTATTCTGGAGGTGGCTTCGGAATATTTCATGGCAAAAGGGTACCACATCCTGACTGCTGAAAATGGCCGCCTGGCCGTCGACATCATCGAAAAAGAAAAAATCGACTGCTGCTTCACGGACATCAACATGCCGGAAATGGACGGGCTTGAACTGGCCGAGTACATCCGTACGGTGGACAACACCATTCCGGTTATCATCATGACCGGTTATCCGTCTTTGGACAACACCATCCGTACCTTGAAAAACGGTGTGGTCGACTTTCTGATCAAGCCGGTGAACCTGAATCAGCTGGAAATCTGTGTCAAACGGGTGCTGCGGGAGCGGCAGCTGTTTATCAAAAACATCTTCCTGACCCAAGAGGTGGAGGGCAAAAACCGGATAGAAAATCTCAATCGGGAGCTGACCTACAAAGTCGAGGAACTCAACACCCTCAACCGCATCATGACCGACTTTGCCACCATCGACTCCAGCTTCGACCTGTTCAAGCGCGTGGTTGACCTGTCCACCGAACTGACCCATGCCGACGAGGCCTGTTTTTATGTGATCAACGAAGCGATTCAACGGCCGGTGCAGGTGGCCCGGTCCGTTGCCGGTGGAAACGGGGGGCCGCATGCACAGCCCGGCCCTTCAACTGCCCCAGATGACGAACAGTGCGCCTGCAACAAGGATATCAGCCAGTTGATCCTGGACAATTGCGATGAGGACAAGCCACTGCTGGTCCATGAAAACAGCAACGTGCGGGGGGTGCCCGAAGCCATCCGGTCTCTGATGCTGGTTCCGTTGATCATCCGTAAAAAAGTGTTCGGCGTATTGGCCGTGTCGTCGCTGAACGGAAATGTCCGTTTTTCGGAAAAAGACTTGTACTACATGTCGTTCATGACCAACAAGGCGGCCTATGCGATCGAAAACGTCGCCCTCTACGAAAATATTTACGAAAACCTGTTGGCCACCTTGTACGCCTTCGTTGGGGCCATTGAAGCGCGTGACCCCTACACCGAGCAGCATTCCAACCGGGTCACCCGGATCGCCATCGCCCTGTGCCGGGGAATGGGCGGCAGTCAGGAGGAGCAGGATATTCTAAACGTCGCCGGTCAGCTTCACGATATCGGGAAGATCGGTATCCGGGATGACATCCTGCTCAAGCCCGGACGCCTGACCGACGAGGAGTTTAGCATCATCAAGGAACACCCGGTGATCGGGGCCAATATCGTCGAGCGATTAGGCTTGTGGGACCGGGAAAAGAATATCATCCGATGTCACCACGAACGTTTTGACGGCAAAGGATACCCCGACGGCCTGGCCGGCGAAAAGATTCCCATGCTGGCCCGGATCCTCTCCGTCGCCGACGTATATGATGCCATCGCCTCCGATCGTGCCTACCGCAGGCGGATGGAAGAGGCCAAGATTCTCGAGATCATGTATGGCGGCTCCGGCACCCAGTTCGATGCCGGCGTCATCGATTCCTTCCGATCGCTATACGACCAGGGCGTTATCAAAGCAATCAACGAAGCCTCCCCTTGATGCCTGACGCGCATCCCCACGCGACAACGTTTACCGGCACCGGTTTTTCACCGACGGCCCGTCCTTTTCAACAATAGGCCCACCATCCTTCTTGCAACAGTTGGGATTGGGCATTGTCCTTCTTTTCCCCCTGTTTATCATTTGAACCGAATGGTATACAAACGGGCAGCGTGAAACAGATCGTGGAGTCCTGCTCCCCCATTGTTACTATCGCCGGACCTGGGACACACCACGCTTCGGGTCGGCGGCAATGTGTCCGAAGGGTATTTCACCCGCTTGCCCCCAAGTTGTTTCCGATACGGGGGTTTGGCTCCAACGTAATCCAGCTTGGCCGGCCGCTATAGTCTGCGTGCTGCCTCCCCACGGCCGGGCAAGCTATCCCGAATGCGCAGGCATGCACACGACGATGCGTTTGAACCGGTTTCTCCATCATCACCAAAAGCAACATCTCTTTATCAATTGTTCAGAATGGTGTAAAAGGCTGTGCATCACGAAACAGACCCTTGATCACCGGATGGCGGCGATCATGGGTAACCGTAAAGGTGCCTTATGCCGGGCTGGTCGGAACCACAGGATCTGAAGACATGGATAGCGCGGGGGCTGAGCCTCCGGGGAACCGTACTGTTCCTCTGTGTTGTGGCCGTTCTTATTTCCGAAGTGCGCTTCAGCTGGGTGGAGATTCTGGTGGGACGCTATCTGGCGGTTACCAACAGCCACCGGCCGGAATTGGGCAGTGTGTGGGAGCAGGGCCGCTTAAAGCAGGTGGCCACCCAGACTTTGGAGCAGATGGTGACCCAACAGCTCACCGCCCAGCGTGAAGCCCGCGAAGCCAGCTCGCTGGCGCAACTTATCGAAGGTCTTTCCGCATCCCAGGGGGCCATGATCTCCGCAGCGCAGTTTAAAAGCCTTTACATTCAGATCCCCGAAGCGGCCGCCCGGAACCTGTTTTCACCCATCCTCATGCTGCGCATCAGCGCCGAAAAGAGCTGGGATCGGGTTTATCTGGAGCGGGAAAACGGCCAAGTCGGCATCTACCTGCTGGATCGCAGCAACAATGTGCTCAGCTATAAGACCCTGAACGACCAGCAGCTCAAATCCACCGGCACCGATCCGCACACCCTGGCTGGAAGCCTGGACGAGCAGCCGGAGTTTGCCGGCCGTATCTATCCGGCGGATCGGTTTTTCATGGCCCTGGACACCCTTGCGCCGGAGACCCAACGGGGGGTGCTCTCTCAACCGGTCACCCTGCTATCCGCTCAAGGGATCCCTTTGCGTGTGGGGGTCAGTGATGAAGTCGAGGCCGATATGATTCGTATCGGCATTGAAATGGATACCGCCCAGGGGCGGCAGATCGTGTTGGCCATGGGTCAGGAGTGGGCTGTCTGGCAGGTTCGCATGCTGCTGGAGCCCCGGCTTTCCAAACCTCCTTCCAGCAAGATGCGCTGGCCCCTCATCCGGGAGGATCGATGACTGTTTGCCTGCGCTTCTTCCGGGCCGTGACCGCCTTTATTTATCTGATGGCGGCGGTGGGTGCGCTGGCGGGAATGGGTCTGTTTTGCCTGTTCTTGGTGGCGGTCAAGGATTTGCCCCGGGTTCCCGAACCCATCGGCCGCATCAACGACACACCGGCCACTGAAATATTCAGTGCCGACGGGCGGCGCATTCTGACCATCGGTGGACGGGAAACCGTTGCCCTGGATGGCGTCTCATACCCGTTCATTCAGGCCATTCTGGCTACCGAAGACCACCGGTTCTGGGAGCATCGGGGCGTCAACAAGATGCGCACCGTCAAGGCCCTGTGGATCACCTTGTTCGAATCGGGAAAAATTCAGGGCGCCTCCACCATCACCCAACAGCTGGCCAAAAATCTGTTTTTCAGTTTCGAGCGCACCTGGCTGCGCAAGTTTCGGGAATTGCTGGTGGCCCTTCAGATCGAAGCCCAGTTTCCCAAGCAGGAGATCCTGGAGGCGTACGTCAACCAGATCCCTTTCGGTGTCGGTGCCTACGGGATCGGCGAGGCGGCGCGCACCTTCTTTGGTAAATCGGCTGGTGAACTGACCCTGGCCGAAGCGTCCCTGTTGGCCGGTCTGCCAAAATCGCCGACCCGTTACAACCCCTTTCGTTACCCGGAGCGTGCCCGGGCCCGGCAGCAAGTGGTGTTAAAACGAATGGTCGCCGCCGGAATGATCAGCCACGAGGAGGCCATTGAAGCCGAAGCCGTGTCGGTTGACCTGCGCACCCAGGGCCGTTCGCTGCGGGTGGACAGCTATTTCCTGGATGCGGTGATGAAATCGCTGGAAGAGACTTACAGTCCCGAAGTCGTCTACCATGGCGGACTGCGGGTCTACACGACCCTGGACGCCGGCATGCAGCAGCAGGCTGAAAAAGCCCTGCAACAGGGGATTGCCGAGCTGGAGTCCCAGATGGATATGACCCACCGGGCCGAGGACACCGCAGTGGAAGATGACAACGGGCTGCAGGGTGCACTGGTTGCTGTGGATGTCAATACCGGGGCGGTGAAGGCATTGGTGGGAGGGCGGGATTTCTTTCAAACCCCCTATAACCGCGCGTTGCAGAACAACCGACAGCCGGGTTCCGGTTTCAAACCATTCCTTTACTATGCGGTGTTGGAACGCCTGGACAAGACCCCGGCCGATGTGATGGTCGATCAACCGATTTCCATTCCCGTGGCCGGCAAGCCGCCTTGGAAGCCGCGCAATTTCAAACGCACCTACGACGGCCCCATGGTGATCAAAAAGGCTTTTACGGAGTCGGTGAACACCGTTGCGGCGCAACTGGTCTCAGCCGTCGGTCCCGAAGCGGTGATCCACACCGCCAGGCGCTGCGGCATCACCAGCCCTTTGAACCCGGTCTATTCCGTGGCGTTGGGCACGTTCGGGGTCAGTCCCCTGGAGATGGCCGCCGCCTATGCCACCTTTGCCGCAGGAGGTGTGCGACACCCACCCTACTGGATCCGTCGGGTTGAGGATGTGAGTGGCCGGGTGCTGGAGGAGCACATTATTACCGGAGAGCGGGTTCTGAATGAATCAATCAATTTTCAGCTGGTGGACATGATGGCCGGCGTCATCGATGATGGCACGGGTGATATGGTCCGGCGAATGGGCTTTGTTCTGCCGGCCGCCGGTAAAACCGGCACCACCAACGATTATAACGACGCCTGGTTTACCGGTTTTACCCCCAACATGAGCACATCGGTCTGGGTGGGGTTTGACCGGGGCCATGGCATGCGGGATAAAAACAACGCTGGCATTACCGGCGGTCGCGGTGCAGCGCCCATCTGGGCCCAGTTTATGAAACAAGCTACGGACGGCGAGCCGCCCAGGGCGTTTATGGCACCGCCGGATATTTATTTCAAGAAGGTGAATCCCGAAACCGGGTCGTTGGCCGGGTTCTGGACGCGCGATCCGGTTGCTGTGGCCATGCGCAAAGGACAACCTTAAGGGATATGGAATATTTATTCAAACATATGGCCGTTCGGCTGTGGATGGCCCTGGCCATCGGCAGCCTGACCGCCCTGGTGGTGCTGCCGCCTTTTGCCGGTGCCGTGGGACCCGCATGGATGATCGTTCCCGGTTTTGGCCTGCTTGCCGCCGCATACTGGTTTACGGGCGTGGCATTCGCTGCCATGGGGCATCGCCGATTAGAGCGCCTGCTTGGCGAGGCTACCGTATGGGAACGGGCCGGTATGCCCCGTGAGGTTCTCCAGGCGCTTGCCCGGGCTGCGGCGGTGGTGAACAGCTTCTTTTTTTCCCCACTTTCCCGAAGAACGCCAGCCGGGCGTCTGCTGGCCCAAACGGCCCGGTTTCAGATGGCTCAGGCAGCACCTGGATCGTCATCTGATGCCATTTTTGGAGCCTATTTACGCGCTTTTCCCAATGACCGGGAAGCCGCCATCAAATGGCTGGACGGCCTGCTGGCCGGCAGGGCGCTGACCCCTCAGTCCCATGACATCGCCGCCAGGATCGGGGCTGCTCATCCAGAGGATATGGCCATCCAGCGGATGCTGGCCCAGTTCTACCTCGCCGAACGGCGTGGTGACTTTGCCGCCCTGCAGACTTATGAGCGGTTGATGGATGCCGGCGGACCCCTGCCGGACAGTTTGATCGGCGACATGGCCGATCTCTTCCTGGCCGAGCAGCGTCCGGACGGTCTGGCCCTTAAGGTCTATCTGGACGTTTACGACCGCGGTGAACGTGACAAACGGCTGCTGCCGGGCATCGCCGCCTGCTGCCGGATGGTTCATCCCAGCCCGCTGACCCTGCCCCTGCTGGAGAAGGCGGATGAGGCGCTGTCGGGCATCGACCCCTCCACGCGCAGTGAAATGGCGGCCGCCTTTTTGCCTGAGACGGTCGAATCCAGACCTGGACGATCGGCCAGGGGACGCTGGATCAAGCGGCCGGCCATCGGTCCAATGATCCGCAACAGCATAACCGGATCGAGGCGGCTGGCTTTCGGGTTTGTTGCCGTCGTTTCCGACCGATTGCGAAAGACCTGGGGGGGATTGTCATCCGGGCGGGCCAAACTGGTGCTGAAATGGTCGGCCATGGGGCTGTTCATCATCGCTGTGGGGTGGCTGGTGACCAATACCGTCATTCATTTTGCCGATACGGTTAAAACGGTGGAAAAAGCGCCGGTACCGATGGTTGCCCCCGTCACCGATCCCTTTACCCTTCAGGTGGCGGCTTACCTGAACGAAACCGATGCCCGGCGCTATGTGGATCAGTTGAAAGGCCGTGGATTGGACGCCTACTGGACCCGGGCGTCCGGTTCCAATAAAACCTGGTATCAGGTGCGCATTTCTCACTTCAAGACCAAGGCGGAGGCCAGGACGGTGGGCGAGGACCTGAAAACGAGGCAGCTCATTGGTGATTATTATGTTGCCAATTTCAAACGGCCTGACGTACCCTGATGGCGTACATTCGTCGCCTGGCGACATCCCGCCCGTTTTCGGCAATTACCCGGCGTATGGTAACTATTCAAGCTGACTCGTTTTCGCGCCAAGGGAGTTGAACATGCAAGCCACCGCAATGACCCGAATTGTTGAATTATGCCTCCGGCTGGACAACCACGCTTCCCGCCTATACCTGAGTTTGGCTCGAAATGCCGGAACCCAGGATCTAAAGGGGTTCTGGCAGGATATTGCCGCTAAAAACGAGCAGCATCTACGCTACTGGGATCGGCTGCTCAATTGGGCCGACAAGGGGATGCTCAACAACCTGTTGGATGATCCGCGAAAGACCCTGGACGAGTTGACGGGGCTGGAGGAAAAAGTATACGACCTGGCCGACAGCGGTGCGCAGGTGCGCCGCAAAAAAAAGGCCTTCACCATGGCCTTCAAGCTGGAATTTTACCTGTTGCACCCGGTTTTCGAGACCCTTTCCCAATATGTGGCCACCTTCAACGGCGATGCCGGATCGGATTTCTCCTATGAGCGTTTTGTAAACCGGCTTTTTGACGCCCTCCAGCAAAATGAATTGGGTACACTGGAGTTGGAACTGGTCGGCGAGGTCATCCACCGCCTGTGGAAAGAGAATCGGCGGATGGCCTTTTTAAGCAACTACGATGAGTTGACCGGAATTTTCAACCGCCGGGGGCTGTTCAATGCGATCACCCACCTGGCCCACCTGGCCCAGCGCAATGAGAACACCGTTGGCGTGCTGATGATCGATATCGACCATTTCAAGGCCATCAACGACAACTTCGGCCACCAGTTCGGTGACGACATGCTGCGCCGCGTGGCCGGAAGCATCCGCGAGAGCATCCGTGCATCGGACGCGCTCGGGCGATATGGCGGTGAGGAATTTCTGGTCTTCCTGCCCCGCGTGGAGCCGGTGTCACTGGGAGAAGTGGGAGAAAAGATCCGGCGGGCCATCG
>JAGTUY010000034.1 GCA_018224455.1 Desulfosarcina sp. | reverse complement strand
TATACTTGATCGTTGATGAACAGCCGGGTTTTTCCGGACAATAGGTACCCGGTCTGCTCACTGGGGTGTTTGTGAGTGGGGATGCGAGTCCCCCTCAACATCCTCAATTCGGACATCAACGTATTTTCTCCGTAAACCAGCGTTTTTTGTTTAATGCCTTTTATCGTGGAGCGGAAACCTTCGCTGTTATTTTTGTTGAACATGGGCCTTCTCCTTGGTCCAAAATTTAACGACCCACATCTCATTAAAAAATGGACGGCGCTCAAGATCAGCCTATGATATCCACAGGCTAAATGCAAATTAGACGTTACCTTGGAAAGTTAAAGCGGATGGCAGGATAATGCAAGTTCCGGTTGGACAGGTCAGTCCTGGTCACCCATTCTGCGCAAAGGTAGCCATTGAAGGGGATTTTAAATAAACCCCATCAACCGTCGCCTGCTCCCGAAACCGGTGCGCATTTACTTTTTAAAATGCGAAGTGGCTTTATCGAACGCCGTGGCGAGGGATGTCCAGGCATCTTCGGCCCCACCCTTGAGGTCATCCCAGGCGTTTTCACTGGCCACTTCAAGTTCAACTATTTTCGTTTTCATATCTGTACGAAGCTGCCGCAAGGCCTCACGCTTCTCTTCAAATTTCTTAATGGCATCGGCGCTTTCATGCTGAGCCTTGGCCTCCAGCTTGTTGCGTTCGATATTCCAGCGATAGTTCAAGTCGTCATACTTTTTTTTTAATTGATCCAAAAATTCTTCTTTCTTACTTTCCATAACTACCTCCTTTATTAAGGCCCCGCATAAAAAAAAAGTCACAACATGTCGTAACATTAATAAAGCATACGCATTTTGCCAAGTTTTTTTTAGGTGAACACTTTCTCAAAAGTTGTGCGTCTGTGTATCAGAAAGCGCATCTACCCAGCGTCACCCGTTTTAAACCCTCCCCACGCCCCCCCGATGAGCGGGATCTCTGCTTCGCGCCAACAAGCGGCGGGGAATGCGCCCCCTATCGCGGTCCAGGTTGCCCCATCAACAGCCGGTTTTTGGGTGTGATCTCCGCGGGTATCCTTCGCGTCATTACCTGATACCCCCATGCACGCAATCTCGCCGCCCGTGTGACGTCGACAGCCGTGGGTCCGTTCAGCCAGCCATTCAGGCCGCCGGTGTCGCAGCGTTCCAGATCGTGGCAGCAGGGCATCACCGCCACGCGGGCGCCAGTCTCGACGGCTTTTTGCAGCACGGTATCGGTGCCCTGGACGGCTCTTTGTGGATCGGTTCACGAGAGCTCCAAGTCCTTGCCTGCCGCATCTTCCGGTTTTCCCTATCCCAACCGTCTTTTGACTGCACGGACGACGTCGTCAACAATCAGGAAGAGCGCCGGCACATAGAGCAGGGTCAGCAAGGTGGCGGCCAACAGGCCGAAGCTGATGCTCACCGCCATGGGAATCAGAAACTGGGCCTGAAAGCTGCGTTCCAGAAGGAGCGGGAAAAGCCCGGCAATGGTGGTCACCGAGGTGAGCAGCACCGGCCGGAAACGCGATCGCCCGGATTCCATGACCGCCTCAACCACCGTCATCCCATTGCGATGCGCCCGATTGATGAAATCGATGAGAATCAGCGAATCGTTGACCACGATGCCGGACAAGGCCACGATGCCGAAAATGCTGATCATGGTAAATGCCAGCCCCATCACCAGGTGGCCAACGATGGCGCCGATGAGCCCGAAGGGAATGGCCATCATGATGATCACCGGTTGCACGTATGACCGGAACTGGGTGGCCAGCAGGAGAAAGATGGCCATGAGGGCAAGGGTGAACCCTTTCTTCAGGCTTTGCAGGGACTCCTGGGTCCGTTTTTCCTGTCCCTCCAGGTCGTAGCGCAGTCCCGGATAACGCGTTAACAACCGGGGGAGAAAATCCGCCTTGAGGTCGGTGACGATCGTACTGGCGTTGCCGATATCCTCATCGATGTCGCTGCTCACCGTGATCACCCGCTTGCGGTCCACCCGCCGGATCAGGGAATAAGCCCGCGAGCTGGCAGTCTCGGCAATCTCGCTGAGCGGAATCTGCCGGCCGTCCGGCGTACGGATGCGGGCCTGCTCGATGGCATAGAGTGAGCGCCGGTCCTTCTCCGCATAGCGGACCTGCACCTTCACGTCATCTTTGCCGCGCTGGATGCGCAGCGCCTCTTCGCCGTAAAACCCCTGGCGCAGCTGCCGGGCGATGTCGCTCATGGTCACACCGATGCTCTGGGCACCATCCCTGATCCTGAAACGCCGCTCCGGCTTGCCCGGCTTGAAATCATCGACGATGTCGTAGGTTCCCGGGTACGTTCTCAACTCCTCCTTGAGTTCCGCCGCGGCCTGTTCGATTTGCCTGAAATCATCGCCGATGAGCTGGATTTCGATGGGGCTGCCGGCCGGCCCCCCCTCGATGGTGAAAAAAGAGAGCCGATCCAGCCCGGGAATTTCTCCGGCAAGGGTGCGCCACTGGTTGATCACCGTGTTGACCGACAGCCTGGGCCGCTCGGCCGATGAGAGCATCTCGATCCACACCTCGCCGCAGTGACCGCCGACCTGCTGGGGCTTCCAGTCCCGCCGGGGAATGAAACCGGTCAGGGAGTAAGTGTTGCTGATCAGTGTTTTGCCCGCTTCCAGTTGCCCCGCGAAGGCCTGGTTGAGCTTAAAGGCCTGCTGCTCCAAATAGGTGATGGTTTGCGCGGTGGTCTCCACCGGCGTTCCCAGCGGGTAGTTGACCTCGGCAATCACCCAGTCGCTGTCGCCCTTGGGCATAAATATAAAGGGCACGTATCCGCCGCGCAGAATGCCCAGACTGACGATCAGCACCCCCAGGCCGATGGCAAAGGTGAAATAGCGATTTGCCACCACGTAGCGCAGGGTCGGTGCGTAGATACGAGCAATGGCGAACTGGAGGCCACTTTCGATGCGCTGCCTGACGCGTTCGTGGATCGCCTGGCCTATATTTTTTCCCGCTCGCCGGCTCCTGAGCAGGGCCCCCTCTAAGTGCGCCGGAAGGATGATCAGGGCTTCCCCCAACGATACGATCAGGATGGCAATCACCGCCCGGGGCATGACACTGATGAATTTACCCATGATACCGGAGATAAACATCAGCGGTGTGAAGGCCACAACCGTCGTGGTCACGGCCATGAGCACCGGCCCGCCGACTTCCCCCATGCCATCGACCACAGCGCGGTCCGACGATTTTCCCTGTCCGTAATGGGTAAAGATATTCTCACCCACAATAATAGCATCGTCTACAAGAATGCCCAGAGTCATGATGAAGGCGAACAGGGAGATCATGTTGATGGTCTCCCCGTTATAATCCAGGACCATGAAGGCGCCCATGAAAGAGACCGGAATGCCCACGGACACCCAGAAAGCCAGTCGCAGGTTGAGAAACAGGGCCAGGACGATGAAGACGAGAATGATGCCCTGGAGCCCGTTGCGCAGCAGCAGGTCGATACGATCCCGCACCATGGTGGACAGATCGAACCAGGTAGCCAGCTGAATGCCGGCAGGCATACGGCCTTGATTCTCCGCCACGTATTGCTGCACCGTGTCGGAAATGGCGATCACATCCTCCTGGCTGGTGCGGTTAACCTGAACCAGAGCCGCAGACTTGCCGTTGAAGCGGGCCTTGATGTCCGTATCCTCAAACCCGTCGACCACCGTGGCCACCTGCCCCAGCCGCACCACGGTGCCGGCCGCATCGGTGATCAGGGGCAGATCCTCGAACTCTCTGCCGGTATACAGCTGTCCCTTGGCACGAACGATGATCTCGCCATGGTCGGTCTTGATGGTTCCGCCGGGCAGATCGAGGCTTCCGGTCCTCAGGACCTGAACGACCTGATCGAAGCGTAAACCATACCGCCGCAGGTTCTCCTCGGACACCTCTACCGCGATTTCGTAATCCCGCACCCCCACCAGGGTGGCCAGCGAGATGGGGCCGGTATCCACCAGATCGTCACGAATGCGATCCGCCGTCCGGCGGAGCATCTTCTCGGAAACATCCCCATACACCGCCACGGTAATAGCCGGATTGCGGTTGATGATCTCGGTGATAATCGGATCTTCAGCCTCGGCCGGGAAAGTATCGATGAGATCCACCTCGTTCTTGATGTCATCCATGATCTTCTGGACATCGGCCCCCTTGTCCAGTTCCACGGTCACCGATCCCAGGCCTTCACGGGATGAGGAGTAGGTCCGGGAAATGTTCT
>JAGTUY010000033.1 GCA_018224455.1 Desulfosarcina sp. | reverse complement strand
CGCGGATAAACACGGATAGCGCGTTTAGTTTATCAGCGGTCGTTGAGATAGGACAACCTCCCATAATCATTGCCGACCAATCAAACGTCGACCAGTGAAATTTTTATCCCGTGAAATTGCGCAGCAAGGAACTAACTACGGCCCACAGCCTGTTTTTTTACTTTTCCCCGCCAATCGCCACAAACCAATCCCCAGCCACGCGCCAAACGTGTTCATGATCAAATCCTGGATGGTGGAATAGCGGGTCGGGATCCACGCCTGGGCCAGTTCGATGCCGAGGCTGAGCAGCAGGCAAAAAACCACGGCAAGCAAATGGCTATGCCTGGTTAGCGGCCCTGAGAAACACTGCAGGAATCCATAAAAAACGATCCCCAGGGGCATGAAGCCCACCACATTCACCACAATGTCGACCACAGTCACCCGATTCCATCGTATTGGCTGCCAGGTCGAAGCCAGCACCGTTTTTTGCAGGACGACCGTGTGCTGCGGTATTTTCAAGTGATTATTGTTGCCGGATCGATCTGCAAAATGGGCGGCGTCTTTTGGGTCAAAAGTGAAAAACAGGGACGTGGAATCCAGTTTCAGCGCATCAAACCGGCGGTCCGCCGCCCAACGCTCGAAACGGAGCCTGGCCGCTTCAGCGGATATGGCCTCACCGGAGAGGACAAGACCAAGCAGATCTCCCCGCCATCCATGATTTCCGTGAACGGAATTGCCCAACACCAGTCGCAATGGCGCTCCTACAACCGGAATGGACAATTTCCATTTTTTTTCGGAGTCGGCAAGGATCCCATCGACATACAATTGGGTTCCCTGTTCGCCGGACGTGATCGTCAAAAAGATCGTCTCTTGGGATGAGAAAATATCTCTGGCGACCACTCTAGGCCGTCGCTGCCGGTTGTTGAAATCGTCACCGTTCATCACGATGAGCGACGTTTTATATTGCCAGACGGCCAATTGTCGTCGATCATCGCCGTCATGAATCACTACCAGCGGGCTGAAACCGCTTTTGTAATTGTTTGAAGGTGTTACTGCCATCTCGATGGTCAACGACCCCGGCTGGTGACTCAGCCGAACGGCGCGAAGGTCATCCACATAGGCAATGCCGCTGTTGCCAAAGCGGATGGCCCTTGAATCGGAAAGCCACTGGACATCGTTGGCAACCGGCCACCCCCTGAGCAGCAATCCAAAAAAAAGGGCAACCATCACCATGATCGCGGTGAGGATCGCCCATTGATGGGTTTTAATTATCATTTTGAGAAGACATGCTTGAGCGCAGCTAGCCCGGTGGTTGAATAGGTTCGTTTGTCGGCAAACTCTTATCACAGCGCCTGAAAAGGAGCAAGACGACCACAGCCCGGCGCGTTTCATCGGGATGACCGAACCAACCCATTCCCCCGCCTACAGCCTATAGCCCATTTTTGATTCTATCCGCCTTTCCTCTCTTGATTTTTACCAACAATCCATTTGACGAACCTTAATTAGTTTTACGATTGTCTATAACACGGCACAGAGGGGTCATTATGGATGTTGTAATTGATACATCGGCATTGATTGCGGTTATCGCCGGTGAACCGGAACGAGACCGTACCCTTTGATTAACCGAGGGTAAATCCCTGACTGGTCCCGGGTCTATTGCATGGGAAATTGGTAATGCCTTCTTTGCGCGGCTCAAGCGTTGAAAATCGAATTGTTGGAGGTTTGATATGCAAGTCTATACCTATTCAGAAGCACGTCAAAAACTGGCTTTCGTGCTTGAACAGGCCGAGAGCACGGGAAAAGTTTTAATCCGAAGGAAAGATGGCCGAACCTTTAAGGTATCGTAATTTATTGCGTTCTCCCACCCCTCGCCCCTCCCCCCTTCGCCCATTGCCCATCACCTCTTCTTATGGCATCGCTTTTGCTGTACGCATGGGGCACATTCATTCTCGACACAACAGAATCAGCAACGGTTAATCCGCTCCCACGCCACCTGCCCTCGACCCGCACAGCATCGCCACCAATTTGCACGACCGGCGACCGGCGCCATTTGTGCAACATCGTAAACGTCGGGTGTCTGATATCGGACACACCTTGACTGCCCAGGAAATAGACGGGCACCACCCATTCGATCCGAGGACCGCTATGCGTAACGCATCGATTGTTCTTTCCATGATTGCCGTCTTGCTGTGCATCGCCCCCCTGACGGCTGATGCCGGGATGGTCTACGAGACCGGCGAGCTGTCTATCAACAGGTGGCATGTGCATCTGTCCAGGCATGCCTTCGAAGCCGATTCCGGACAACCCGGATACCTTGAGATCCGCAAAAACACCCCCGGATTGCCCATCCAGATTGGATTTGTACGCCTGAACCGCCGATGGATTCCCCTGAAACATTTGCTCAAGGGGTCGGACACAACCTTGCGCAAAGCGATCACGCTGCGAGAGCGCAACCGCCTGCGCGTCCTGCTGGTCGGTTCGCCGGGGGCTTCGATCACCATCACCATCGGCAGCGATATGGAGAGTCCGCCACCCGTTGTGGATTTCTCGGCAACCCCTGAAACCATCCAGGCCGGTTCGACCAGCACCCTGGCATGGTCCTGCCTGCATGCCGATGCCTGCACCATCGAACCGGATATCGGGGTGGTGGATGCAGCCGGATCGGCAGCCGTGTCGCCGGCCGAGACCACGACCTATACCCTCACGGCAACCGGCTCCGGCGGGATCACATCGGCATCGGTGACGGTGACGGTCATTCCGCTGCCTCCCAAGGTCACATTGACGGCCGACCCGGTCGAAATCGCTTGCGGCGAGTCCACGACCCTGACTTGGTCCAGCCAATGGGCGGACCAGATCGTCATCGACCCGGGAATCGGCACGGTTGTCCCTGCCGGTTTGATGCAGGCATTCCCGCAATCCGACACGACCTACACCATCACGGCTACCGGACCCGCTGGAACGGCGACCGCTTCGGCAATGGTTGTCGTTCGTTCACCCATGAACATCGCGATCACATCGCCGGTGGACGGGGAGACCATCGACCGGCCCGACGTCACGGTTCAGGGCACGTTCACCAATGAAACAGGTACTGAAACCGGCATCACCGTCAACGGCCAGGTAGCCATGGTTTATGAAAATCGGTTCGTGGTCAAT
>JAGTUY010000032.1 GCA_018224455.1 Desulfosarcina sp. | reverse complement strand
CCGGCCATTGGTCGCCAACTGGGGCTGCGCATCCCCGTCCAGCCGGGTAAGGGATACAGCATCACCATGGACCGGCCGGCCGTCTGCCCCACGATACCCTGCTACCTGGTCGAAAGAAACACCGTCGTCACGCCGTGGCAGAGCGGTTATCGCTTGGGTGGCACCATGGAATTTTCCGGTTTCGACGACCAATTGAACCAACGGCGCCTGAGCAATCTGGAAACATCAGCTGCGCTTTACCTGAAGACGCCGCTGGGCCGGCGGGTGACCGAGCGGTGGACCAGCCTGCGGCCCATGAGTGTGGACGATCTGCCCATCATCGACCGCGTGCCGCAACTGGGCAATCTCTATATCGCCACCGGCCACGGCATGCTGGGGCTCTCCACCGCGACAGGAACCGGCCGGCTGGTCGCAGACATGATTATGGGCAGGCGACCGCCCATTGACCCCCGTCCCTTTTCAATCCGGCGATTCGGTTGATGGGCGGGTGTGGAAAAACCCTGATGGCCATCGGTGCAGGGCTGGCCCTGTTGGTGCTCTGTGGCGTGCTTGGCCGACTGCTCAAACCGGAAAGCATGCGCGAGCGGCTGGAAGCCAACCGTAACTGCCGACTCTGTGACCTGAGCGGAACGGATTTGAGGGGAGCCGATCTCGTTGGTGCCGATCTCGTCGGCGTTATTTTCAGCGGAACGGATCTAAGCGGTGCAGTTCTGAAGAATGCGGATCTGACCCAAGCCGATGTCAGATACGCCCACATTCAGGACGCCGTGCTGGACGGGGCCACCTGGGTCAACGGCCAGACGTGTGGACCGGATTCGATCGGACGCTGCCTGACCGCCGATACCGCCGCCCTGATCGCTTCCCGCCGATGCCCCGATTGTAACCTGAAAGGCGCCACGCTGGCGTCGCTGGACCTTCAAGGTGCATTTCTGAGAGGGGCGAACCTGTCGCGGGCGTCGCTTTCCCAAGCAAGCCTCTCCGGTTCCGACCTGACGCGGGCCAACCTGAGCCGGACGGTCGCCCGACAAACCGATTTCCAAAAAAGCCTTCTGCTTGAAGTGGATTTCAGTGAGGCCGACCTCGCCGGGGGTGACTTTTCCGATGCCTACCTGAGAGGCAGCCTCATGGTCAATGCCATCCTGACAAATGGCGTTTTAGAAAAGGCGGATCTTCGGCAGGCCATTCTCCACGGTGCACGGCTCGCCGGCGCCCGTCTGACCGATGCCGACCTGTCCGGGGTCAGCCTGAAAATGGCCGACCTGTCCAGGGCTGATTTTACCAGGGCCCACCTGGATGGCGCCAACCTGGTGGGCGCCGTCATCACGGGAACCACCTTTACCGACGCCTACCTGGCAGGCGCCATCTGGGTCAACGGCAAACGCTGCCAAGCCGGTTCCATTGGACGGTGCATGCAGTAGCGTAAAGGCAAAAATTAATTGCACGAAAAACCATTAACAGGGGTGTCGAAAGTACGGTGAAAGCTGAAAAGTCAAAGGCAAAAGATGAAAGCGGGTCGGTTAAGCTGTCCCGAACTGTACTTGAGTTGACATAGCTGGAATGCGATTCAGGACTAGGGCCTCGGCAATAAATAATTTAAGTGAAATTCTTAATAAAATATTTGTGAATAGTATTATCTAATGTTAATTCGGGATGAAATGAACAAGCAAGCACCGAATCATTTTGAATCATAATCACATCATTTTTGAACTTCGATAAAACGCGGCACTCAGACCCGTATTTCATAATTTTTGGAGCGCGAATAAATACCGCTTCAAATTCAATCTGTTTTAAGTTTAATTCAAGATTAACTTTATAAATAAATGATTCTTTCTGCCTACCATAGGCGTTTCTACTCACTTCAATATCAATTAATCCGAGTGGACTATATTGGGCCAATTCTGCTTTTTTAGATAAAACGATCAATCCGGCACAGGTACCCATAATGGGTGACTTTTTATTGTAATCTTTGATGGCTTCACTTAATTGGAGTTTATCAAAAAGATTTAAAAGCGTTGTCGATTCGCCTCCGGGAATAATCAAGGCATTTGTTTTTTTTAATTCTTCAGCAGTACGTACAATAATAGTATTATACCCCATTGATCGCAGCATGTCTTTATGCCTGGCAAAGCCACCTTGAATGCCAAGAATGCCTATAATCATTTACTACCAGCCCCTTGTCTGAAGCAGTTCTTCTTCAGGAATTTTTGCAATATCCAATCCTTTCATGGCATCTCTCAATCCTTCACTCGCTTTAGCTACCATATCAGGGTTATCATAATGAGTGGTAGCCAATACGATTGCCTTGGCTCTTTCTTCCGGATCTTCAGATTTAAATATTCCTGATCCGACAAAAACAGATTCTGCTCCCAATTGCATCATTAAGGAGGCGTCTGCAGGAGTCGCAATTCCCCCTGCAGCAAAATTTGGAACCGGTAATTTCCCATTCTCTTTAATATTTAATATAATTTCTAAAGGACTGCCGATGCTTCTGGCATAGCTTACCAGTTCATCATTGCCCATTGTCATGATTTTTTTTAATGCCGATTGAACCATTCGCATGTGCCTGACGGCTTCTACAATATTTCCGGAACCAGCCTCGCCTTTAGTACGGATTAGCGCTGCACCTTCTGCAATTCTTCTTAACGCTTCACCCAAATCCCGGCAACCACATACAAAGGGTATTTTAAATTCATGTTTCCAAATATGATTTGCTTCATCTGCAGGTGTTAGCACTTCGCTTTCGTCAATAAAATCCACACCCAATGATTGTAAAACCTGTGCTTCAGCAAAATGACCAATGCGGCATTTGGCCATAACAGGGATAGAAACAGTTTTTTGTATTTCTTTTATCATTTTAGGATTTGACATACGTGCAATTCCACCATCAGCCCGGATATCTGCCGGAATTCTTTCTAAAGCCATCACCGAAACCGCCCCGGCATCTTCAGCAATTTTTGCTTGTTCAGCATTAGTGACATCCATAATAACGCCACCTTTTAATTGTTCAGCAAATCCAACTTTTATCAAATTATAATGTTTATTTTCAATCATTTTAAAATCTCCGATTTATTTTTCTAATTGCTAAATTGTCTCAAGTAGGTATGTCAAAACCATGCTTGTGAGTCAATATCTTCGCCAACACAACATATCGGTACACCACGAGGGCGCAAGATGCGCACACTCAAAAGGTTGTGTCAAATTAATTGTGAATACGATATGTTAATGCCACATTGTGACATTCATCGTATCGATTGAGGCGCAAATACGAATGGGGGGCAATGTGTTGACAAATTGAGCAGTTCCAGCACCTGCACGTCCCGCGGCAGGCGGTACATCTGCTGCATGCCGGGAGTCACCAGGTTGAGGCCGGCGGTGTGCACCTGTTTCTGGACGCCGCGGTTGATTCCCAGTCGCACCACCTGGATGGCGAACTCGTCGGGCGCCGCATAGACGGGGATGCCGTCTGAGGTTTCAGGCGGTGGTTCGGAAGCCCCTTCGGCATCACCATCTCGGGACGGACCGCCTTCCCGGGGAGGGGTATGGCCTGTGGAATCAGACATCGGAGAACTGCTTATCGAGCATGATGTTGAGAATGGTTCGATCCGTCTCGATCATTCCCTGGGTAGTCAGGGTGCCGATATTCTTCATCGTCTCTTCGGACGAGCGGCCGATAATGCCGTCGGTAAAGCTGACATTGACCCCTTGAAGCGAGAACAGTGCCGCCTGGACAGCCGTTCCGGAAGCGGTGGCCAGCTTCAGGGCACATCCGCCCTTGGCTCCGTCGCAAATTACGCCGGCCAAGTCTTCGGTAAGATTCTTGATAGCACCGGCGATGTGCAGCTTTGTGCCACCCATCAGGTAGGTGACGCCGGCCGTGGCCCCGGCGCCGGCGGCTACCGAGCAGCCGCATATGGCGGACAGACGACCGGTGTAGGCTTTCACATAGGCGGTAATGATATGGCTCAGACCGATGGCCTCCATGGTGGTGCGATGATCGACCGAGATGAATTTTTCGACGGCGACAATGGGCAGGATGGCCGTCAGGCCGTGGTTGCCCGACCCGGCGCTGCTCATGGCAGGCAGTTTGACGCCGGACATACGGGCATCGGCGGCCGAGGATGCCAGAATCCGTGCCGCAGTGATCATATCCCGCTTGATCAGCCCCTGGCGCACCAAACGCTCCATGGTGCGCCCCACCCCCAGCCCGGGGCCGTGCTTGAGACCATAGTCGGCCAGCCGCATGTTGATCTGGACGCCGGATTCCAAGAACTTCAGATCCTCGTCATCCAGGTCGTCCAGCAGTTCGAGAAGCTGGTCCAGGGACAGGCCCTTGAGCCAGTCTTCCAGGTCGGCCAGCCTGCGCTTGCCATCACCGGATCCGGCTTTGGGCAGCAGCACATGGTCAGTTATGGCACTGCCGTCCAGTGCCAGGGAAACGATGTTGTCGTGCAGACCGGTAATGACGGATTCAGCATTGTGCCCGTTGCCTTTGACGATGGTCTTGATGAATAGGCCCACCTGGTCACGCAGCAGGTTGACCTTCACCCGGCCGGCCTTCACGATCTTTTGGGCGGCCGAGATGGCCGGACTGTCCACCGAATCCAGCACTTCCAGTTTCAGGGCGGCATCGCCGCCGAGGGCGCCAACCGCCGAGGCCATGTCCAGACCGCTGAGCCCGCCGGTGCCGGGAATGGACACGGCCAGGCCATTTTTATAGATATTCGGATCGACCCAGATTTCGATTTCATCGATCTGCTTTTCCGGCAGCAGCGACACAGCCGCAGCCGCACCTAATGCGATGGCCACTGGTTCGGTGCAGCCCAATGCCGGCGCCACCTGGATCTTTAAGATATCCTTGACCGTATAGGTCATTTTGGTTTCCTGCCTGAGAAAGGTATCAATGGTCGACTTGATGGGTTTAATACCATCATATTGTTTTTTAGCTGTTTATTCAACTGCAACAAAGACATGCCCCCCTGGCGCTTGCACTATAAACCAATAACCGATTCCAAGTTCTTCGTCTTATCCAGATTCATCGCATCTTCAAGGTTGGCATGGGTGAAATTCGCCCTGTCCATATCCGCATTTCTGAAATTTGCTCTTTTAAGAACGGCGTTTGTGAAATTAGCGGAAGTCAATTGAGTATTTGTAAAATTGGAATCCACCAGGTTTAGGTTAGACAAATTTGAACCGGACAAATTGCAATTGGTAAAATCAGCACCGTAGAGCGTGACCTTGTTAAGGTTTAATTGTAACAATTGCGCGCCGGTCAGATTCGCATTGTTCATATCAACACCTGTCAACGTCGCCGCCCTCAGGTCAATACCGCGTAGATCGCAATCAGTTAAGGTTACCTTGTTGATTGATGCACCGCCAAAGGTTGCATTTCTCAAAATGGCCTTTGAAATCTTGGCCCCATCGATTTTTGCATGGGTCATATCTGCGCCGGTCAGATTGGTTTTTACAAGGATGGTTTGTTCTAAATTTGCATCTTTCAGCACGGCTTCAGTCAAATCAGAATAGGATAAATTGGTCTGGAAAAGATTGCACCCGGTCAGATTGACCTTGATCATCGAGAAACCGCTCAAATACATCCTGCTGAAATCAACTCCGCTTAGATCGACATTGCTGAAATTGGTTCCTGTAAAATCAACATCCTTGAATGAGGCGTTCGACATGTTGGAATACTCAATGACCGCATTTTTCAGGCTCACGTTTTTAAATTCAGCATTTGAAAAATTGCAATGAACCATGAACGCGTCTTCAAACGAAACACCGTCTATTTTTTTTCCGGACAGATCGAGGCCACTCAAATTTTTTCTGTCAAAATTTTTTGTAGTTTTAAGGATTCTCTCGACGGATTCTAGATCTAAGGGGTCATTGCTGATCCTTGGGTTCAGTTGAAAATGTTTTTTATACTGTGCCGCCCATGTAAATTTTTCTATAATCAATTCCAGCGAATCGACCGCATCCTCTCCCTTTTTATCCCTGACTGATGCAATGATGGTATGTCGGCCTTCCGACAATTGGGAGTAATTAAATTTCGACTCGGCGCCTATTTGGCCATCCAGATTGGAGGTCCAGACGACCGGGCCGTCAACCATCTCTTCGTTATCAATAAATGCTTCGAAATAGACCGCTTCTCCGTGTAACGCAGACGCCTCATTAGACGGGCCCGAAATGATCAGGCTGACGGGAATGTCGTTGACGGCCGTAGATATTGCTGCAGGTTTTTCGCCTTCCACACAGCCCCATAAAAAAAGGAACACTGACAAAACACTAAAAAGCGTTCGCCACTTTCGATTGCAAAAAACAGATCTCATATTTCAGCCTTCCCGAATGGAGCGTTTATCGAGCCAGCCACAGTTTTCGGATTGTATCGTACTGGCAATCACAACATCAGCACCCGATTCCAGTCCAAGGCAGATAGCTCCCTTAGGAATAGAAGTGCGCGTGTGATTCGAATCGTTGTCTTCGCCTCAAGAGAGCACATACCATGCCGATGGCTAAGTTTTTATTATTTTAAAATTATTTCATATAGTTGTATTTTAAAACCGGATTACCCACTGGTTCATTTGACGATTAATGTCTGGTTAATTGACGCAGATGGGTCATACAGTCGGTTTCATACGGAATAGAGACGCGATCGGGGCTAACGCTCTGAGAATTGAACCGCGCCCGGAGGCGTTGCGCCCCGGCTTGCTTCGTCAGGCCTGGCTGTCACGCCAATTCCGGAGTATCGGCAGGGTGTATTTTCAAGGGTTGTCAAATCGGGTTTCCTGTCGCAGTATATCAGATCATACCCGGCTGGGGAAATTATTCATCCCCAGCACAAACATCTCAAATCTAATGTTAAAGGAGCCACCATGCTCAAATACGCGAAATGGCTGATGGCGGCGATAATGCTCACGGCTGTCGCCAACGGATGCGGTTACAACACCCTGCAACAGATGGAAGAACAGGTGTTCAGAGGCTGGGCCGACGTGGAAAGCAATTTACAGCGCAGGGCTGATCTGATCCCCAACCTGGTAGCCACCGTCAAAGGCTTTGCCTCCCATGAAAAAGAAACCCTTCAGGCGGTTATCGAGGCGCGGGCCAAAGCCACCAGTGTCCAGCTTTCCACCAAAGATCTGGGCAATGCCCAGGCCATGCAGCAAATGCTGGATGCCCAGGGGGGGCTGTCGTCAGCCCTTTCACGATTGATGGTTGTAGTGGAGCGTTACCCGGACCTGAAAGCTAACCAGAATTTTCTGGACTTGCAGAATCAGCTCGAAGGCACGGAAAACCGAATCAATGTGGCCCGCCAGCGCTACAACCAATCCGTCGAAGCGTTTAACGCCAAAATTCGCAGCCTGCCCTACAGCCTCACCAACAGCCTGATACTGCATCTTGACCGTAAAGAATACTTCAAGGCGGAAGCCGGTGCCACCCAGGCGCCCACAATCAAATTTGATTAGCAAGGGTGTTAGACCACATGCCATGAGAACTGAAAGCCAATTGCGCAGCATCGGGTCAATCCTTCTCCTCTTCCTGCTGGTATTTGCAGGCGCCGTCAATGCGGCAGCGCTGGAAGTGCCCCGGCTTAAAGGACATGTCAACGATTATGCCGACATGCTCAGCACCGCCAGTGAACGGCAGCTGGAAGCGGCCCTGACCGACTTTGAGCAGAAGGAATCCACTCAGATCGTGGTGCTGACCATCCCGTCGCTTCAAGGCGATTCCCTCGAAGACTTCTCGATGCGTGTGGTCGAGGCCTGGAAAATCGGTCAAAAGAAATTGGATAACGGCGCCATGCTGTTGATCGCTAAAAACGAGCGTAAAATCCGCATCGATGTCGGTTACGGGTTGGAGGGGCGCTTGACCGATCTGCTGGCAGGGCGCATCATCCGCAACGTGATTGCACCCCAATTCAAATCAGGGCAGTTCGACCGGGGAATCACCGATGGCGTGACCGCTATTATCGATGCCGTGCGGGGAGAATACGCGGTGACGGACGACCATCGTCAGCCCAGGCAGTCCCAGACCGGCGTTCCCATTATCGCCTTGTTTGCCCTGTTTTTCCTGATCAACGCACTCGGCCGGGCCAGCCGGGTGATGGGGGCAACCGCCGGTGCGGTTCTGTTTCCGATTGCCGGGGCGCTTTTCTTCGGTCTGGGGCCGCTTTTGCTGTTGGGCCTTATCCCGTTGGGCCTGGTGGCGGGCCTGCTGATCAGCCTGATCGGGGGACCGCTCGTCGCCGGCCGTTCTCATTCCGGTCATCACGGCGGCTATTGGGGCGGGGGTTCCGGCGGGGGCGGGTTTTCGTCCGGGGGCTTTGGCGGTTTCTCCGGCGGCGGCGGCGGCTTCGGTGGGGGCGGCGCATCGGGCGGGTGGTAGCCGTGCCAGGTCGAAACCGATCAGGACCGGTCGGGATAAGCCCGGTCACACAAGCAAAAACAAAGGTATGCGGATGAAAAACCTGGCTGAAACATTCTTACCGGAGGCGGATCAAAAGCGAATCGCGTCCGTGGTGGCTGCCACTGAAAAGAGAACCGCTGGAGAGATCGTCTGCATGATCGTCTCCTCCAGTTACCACTATCCGACGGCCGACGTATTGGGCGCGATAGCATTCGCCCTGCCGCTGGCCCTGCTGGCCGCGCACTTTCTGGGAGGGTGGCTGTGGATCGGCACCCAAAACATGTGGCTGTTCCTCGGGTTTTTCGCCATCTTTTTCGCCCTGTTTCATTGGATCGTTGGGCGCTGCCCGACCCTCAAGCGTCTGTTCATCTCCCGGCGGGAGATCGATGAGGAAGTGGAGGAGGCCGCCGTGAACGGATTTTTCAGAAAGGGGCTTTACCGCACACGCGACGCCAACGGCGTCTTGCTGTTTATCTCGGTTTTTGAGCATAAAGTGTGGCTGCTGGCCGATAAAGGCATCCACGAAAAAGTCCCCCAGGAGGAATGGAACCAGCTGGTGGGCCGCATCACCCGGGGTATCCGCAGCGGGCAAGGCGCCGAGGCCATCTGCAAGGCCATTCAAGACATCGGCGATCTCCTCAAGGTTCATTTTCCCATCCAGCCCGGTGATACCAATGAACTCAACAACCTGATCATAGATGGAGATCGCTGAATAGCAAATAAGCAAATATGCTGATGGCTGCTAAGCCATTAAACGGGTGGGCGAGAAAGGCTAAAGCTGAAGGCTGGAACCGTTAAGAAAGTGGATGCAGTTTTCGTGAAAAATCCATGTCTAGCGAGCGTTGTTAATTAGCTTCGGACCTGAATTGATTGAATACAGAAAACAATCGTCTACCAATGCTAAACCTATGTTTTTCAGGCCGTTCATATTCTCTGTGAAACTGAGGAAATAGCTCCTGGCAGCAATCCGGGCATAAGCCGTCTTCTTTCTCACCGGTCGTTGGGTTGTCGTGATATGTCCAGACGCCCCGACCCCGGTTTTCTTTCTTGCAGATGACACATACCAGCGCGAAATTGTCCATGATGAACTCCAACTTTAAGGTGAGAAGAAAGCCATTACATTACCTACCGGCTTGATCGATTTTCTTTCAATTTATGTTTTTTTTAAGTCGGCGAATTGCCGACACCATTGCGTCTCAACCGTTGATAATGAGCAAAGCATATTCCGTGCCGGCATCCCAATTAAATTGTTTTAAAAATAAATTTCAGATGCATATAAATTTAAATAATGATATCTGACGAGACCATATTACCTTTTTTACACCCTGTAACTGGAAAGAGTTTCACAAGATAATAGCCGGAAACATTTCTTGCCGATTGTACTTTTTAACAATTGACATATTGACTGTCTCAAGTCACCATGAAGGCAGATACCTTTGCCTATTGACATGACGGGTCAAAGTAAAACTAAGGATCATGACGGATAGAGATCGCAAAAGATGGAACTCAAGATATTTGAAGGACCTGGGAGGAGCCGGTCCGTCCCCCATCCTGAAGAAGTATTGGCGTCTTGCATCCTTTGGGGATGCATTGGATATCGCCTGCGGTAACGGGAGAAACAGTATTTTTTTGGCGGCAAAGGGGTTTGCAGTGGATGCGGTTGACATTTCAACGGTTGTAACCGATCATCTTGCAGGCAAAAATCCGAATATCAGGGTCATTTGCGCGGATTTGGACACCTGGGATATTCCACAGAATCGCTATGAGCTTATCACCAACGTTCGGTTCTTAGACAGACGTCTGTTTCCCTTGATTAAGAATGGTCTCAGGACCGGCGGGGTTTTGATCTTTGAATCGTTTATGGATGGAGAAAAGGAAAAATACTGTCTGAAACAAAATGAATTGCTTCGGGCCTTTCAGTCCTTCCGCATCGTCTACTACGAAGAGAAAAAGGCAGACCTTTCTGAAAAATTTGATCAAACCGCCTCGCTTGTTGCGATCAAAACGGATTAGCTCCTATTTTTCATGCAAAAGGGCATCAATTCTTACCATAGAAATGGAGAAAATCGCGCAGATCATGAAGAAAAATTTTCCATGGGAACAGTTTGATAAGGTTACCTTTGAAAGGGGAATCTGTATTCGGAGAGATGAGACTGGAGACTGGTTTTACGCAAATAGCGAAGACTCCATGCCTGTTTCGGATCCCAATACGGTTCTGACCAATTTTGGGGTACGCCCTGTGCTCGCTGAAGGATCAAGCCAAAACGCCATGGTGTCATTTTTATTACCGGCAATACGTGGGCGGCTGCTCGAAATTTACAGGAGCGAACTCGATCTTCTTAAGCCGTTAAAGTATGTTATGGGATCGATGCTTTATCATTGCTCGGCGCTCACGCGGTTGTACGCAGAAGAATGCACCCGGTTTGTGGAACAAGCCAGGGGTGAAATGGGGTGTGATGGCAAAACCTCACGGAAAAAAGAGAACAAGGTTGCGACAAAACTAGAGGCGCCTTTCTACGAATTTGAGACGTTGATGACAAAGATCATTTTGGGTTACGAATACCTGAGATATCCGATTTGGCGCAAGTACCGGTCAGGAACGGAAGCACCCCATAACTTTGCAGATACAATCAAACGGTGTAAACTCCCACCTGCAATAGAAAATCGAATGATATTGAGCAAGGACAATTGTTATTTGCCAGCAAAAAAATTCAGGTATTGTATTCAACGCAATCTGGACATCGGATCATCGTCTTGGTGCCAGTTTGAAAAGAAATATGAGTTGTTATGGTTGTTTGTGACTCGCCTGCCAGACAACCCAGAAGAAAAGTCAGCAAATAATTTTAAATTTGATCAGAAACTTGATGCGCTTACCGTGTCGTGGGAGTATGTAAGTGAATTTTTTGCTTTGACCGACATCATCGTGGGCAAGGGAGATCTATCATCCGCTTAGAAAAAAGACAGAACCCCTTTAACCCAGCAAAATAGATCATAATTATCGCTTAAGAAGTACCAAAAAAGGCAGAGCCCCGTTAAAGGCTCTGCCATTTACCGCCATGTCGGCGGATTTTGATTTATTGCCTATTTTTTCGAAGCTCTGCCGTAAATCATGCCCTTAAATCTTGCAGGTGGCTCCTGATGTCTTG
>JAGTUY010000031.1 GCA_018224455.1 Desulfosarcina sp. | reverse complement strand
GAGGTCAGGGGTTCGATCCCCCTCAGCTCCACCAAAAAGGCCAAATACTGAGGAAGGGTTAGCCGTTACACCGGTTAGCCCTCTCTCTTTTGGCGAGCCGCTGTGTGTGGATTCGTGTGAGACTTTAGCCTGGCATGCTCGATGCGGTTGAAAACAAATTACTATCTATCCAAATTCCTATCCATAATGGTGTAACTGCCATGACAACCGATCAGGCACTGGTGTTTGCCATTCTGTCAGCCACCCTGGCACTGTTTGTATGGGGAAAGTTTCGTTATGATCTGGTGGCACTGGCAGCACTTTTGCTCGTTTCCATCACCGGGCTGGTTCCCAAAGACCAGGTGTTTCTGGGATTTGGTCACCCAGCTGTTATCACGGTGGCAGCTGTTCTGGTGCTCAGCCGGGGACTGTTCAATGCCGGGGCGGTTGATCTGTTGTCCCGGCACATGGCAAAGGTGGGGACAAACCCCACTGCCCAGGTGTCAGCTCTGGCCGTCATTGTTGTGGTATGTTCCAGTGTGATGAACAATGTGGGTGCCCTGGCCCTGCTGATGCCGGTGGCCATATGGATGTCCCGCCAGAGCGGGAAATCGCCTTCCCTGCTGCTCATGCCCCTAGCTTTCGGATCGCTTCTGGGAGGTCTGGTTACCCTGATCGGCACCCCCCCCAATATTATCATTGCCCTGTACCGGGTTGAAACAGGCCGGCCGGCATTCAGCATGTTTGACTTTGCACCCGTGGGGATCGGTGTTGCCCTCGCGGGCCTGGCTTTTATCTCTTTTTTCGGCTGGCGGTTGACCCCCAGACGGGATGCCCAGTCATCGCCGGATGAGTTGTTTGAAATTGAAAATTATATTACCGAGGTCATCATTCCTGAGGGATCAAAGTTTGTGGGGCAGACCATTTTCCACATCACCTCTGCCATGGAAAAGGAAACCGAAGCCACAGTGGTAAGCCTTTCCAGAGGAGAGGAACACAAGCCTGCCCCTTCCTGGTATGAGATCCTTGAAGCCGGGGATGTATTGATGGTGGAGGCAGCCCCTGATGATCTCAAGGCCCTGATGGACGGACTGGGGCTGGAACTGGCCGAATGCAAGGGAGATTGCCGGGCCACCTTAGGGTCTAAGGATATCCGCCTTTTGGAGGCGGTGATCACTACGGAATCCACTCTGCCGGGCAAAACATCGGCAGGGCTGTATCTCCGGCGGTTTTACGGGGTCAATCTTCTGGCCATTGCCCGGCGCGGGCGGCGGATCACCCAGCCCCTGGGCCGGACAAAGTTTATGGCTGGTGATATTCTGTTGTTCCAGGGCACGGATGAATCCCTGCAGACGGTTGTCAAGACATTTAAATGCCTGCCCCTGGCAGAGCGTGAAATCCGAATCGGACAGCCCAAAAAAGTGCTGCTGTCTGTGGGAATTTTCGGCTCCGCCATGATGCTGTCCGCCACCGGTGTGCTGCCGGTGCAGGTGGCGTTTGTTGCGGCAGCCGTGGTCATGGTTCTGGCCGGGGTGGTGCCTTTGGGAGAAATCTATGAGCATATTGACTGGCCGGTGATCGTGCTGCTGGGGGCCATGTTTCCCCTGGGCCATGCTCTGGAAGCGTCCGGCGGCGCACAATTGATCGCTGAAAAACTGCTGATGCTGTCCGGATTTTTCTCACATGCAGGAACCCTGGCAGTGCTCCTGGTGGGCACCATGCTGCTGTCAAATGTGGTGAACAACGCGGCAGCCACGGTTCTCATGGCACCCATCGCCATTACCCTGGCAAGGGAAATGGGATTTTCGCCGGATCCATTTCTGATGGCAGTGGCAGTGGGGGCATCCTGTGCCTTTCTGACCCCTGTGGGCCACCAGTCCAACGCCCTGGTCATGGGTCCGGGCGGCTACCGTTTCGGCGACTACTGGCGCCTGGGACTGCCCTTGTCCATTATCGTAACCCTGGTGGCAGTTCCCCTGATCCTGTATTTCTGGCCCATGAGTTCCGCAGCCATCGGTTAGATTCAGAACTCAATACATCAAAACATATCCATTGGCTAGTTTTTGATACCGGTGGCAGAAACATAATTCTTGACGCAATCAAGTTGATAGCCGGTGGATCGATGATTCTGACCCGCATACCGGGCCGGAGCGGAATACATACCCCGGAACCGGCGACAACGCCGATTTCGTGGTGACCGCAGCAGGCGCACGGCCGGGCGGTCACCATTCCCTCGATCGCTCCGGCAGGGTCGGGCGTGTCTCTCATTGCAGGGCGTGAGTCATGATATTGATGGTGTCCATGTAGATGGCCGGATCATGGCTTGCCCGGGGGCCGGCCACGTTGAGGGTCCCGATCCGGCTTATTTCAATCCAGGAGGCGATCAGCGATCCGGCATCCGCCGGGCGTTGTCCCAGGGACAGGTCGATGTGCAGCAGCTGTTTGCCGTGCCTCAATGCCATCTTCCGGGTATAGTCGGTGCCGCCCGTGGGGCTGCCGCGGGAGATGATCAGGGTGCCGTCCGAATCGAGCACATTTTTTTCCGTGCGGGCTTCATAGTCATCCGTGGCGGTTTCCTGCAACTGATAGTGGGCGGGCAAGGTGCCGTCTTCAGCCAGACGGCCCTTGGGAATCCACCCCCCGTGGGCGATGCCCAAGCGCATGGCCACATCCAGGGCCGCCCGATCCACGCCGGTCTGTCCACCGGAAATAATTTTTTTCAACATGGTCACGATATCCTTTAGCGTTTTATGTTGACGGTTACCCAACAGGTAACAGCATCGTGCCGCCTAATGATCATCGATCACGCAATGCGCAGTCAAAAGGTCGGTTGGCTGTCACTTGCACGGCTCAAGGCACGGTTCAGGACCGCTTTGATTTCCTCCATGGTGGCCGGTTTGACGATTGCGCCGTCGAATCCGGCCCGCTCCAGCCGCTCGGGACTGTAAAGGTGCGCATGGCCGGAAAAGGCGTAAATGCAGACGCCCGGCCGAAGCCGCTTGATCTGCTCGCAAAGGTCCGTTCCATCAACCTCAGACATGATCAGATCGATGAAAATCAGGCTGAATGCGTGGTTCACCACCATTTGCAGCGCTTCTTTCGGATTGTCGGTGGTTGTCGCTTCAAAGCCGATCCGTCCGAGGACCTCTTTCATCATTTCCAGCTGATCGGACTCGTTGTCCACCACCAGGATGGTTTCTTTTTTGGCCATCTCACGTCCTTTTCAATGTCACCAGCGTCGCTCCCCAGCCTCCGGCATCGACCGGTGCCTCTCCAAACGCATGAACACGGCAATCCTTTTTCAGCCACGCATGCACGCGCGAACGCATCACCCCGCTGCCCTTGCCGTGAATGATACGCAGGTCATAAATGTTGGATTCCAGGCAGGCATCGATATAATCTTGCATCAGCCCGTTGAGTTCGCCGGGGGCGAAGGTGTGAAGGTCAAGGACACCGTCGATGGGAACGACTACCGGATCCATGATGGTCTCGCAGCTGATCGTTGAATATATCAATGTTGCTGGTACATTTAGCGGATTGAGGTAAGCATAACCCAAACCGGGACGGGGGGCAAGCCACGAAGTCAACCTGAGATCGGATCGTCTCGTCATGGTTTTCTGTCGGTTTCTGATTGGATGGGACAGGGGTTATGGGTTTGTCAAACGCTTTGATCGTTTGGCTTTTCCATCTGATTTGACTGTGCTATGAGACATGCTGACAATCGAGACGCATTGTGCCCGTGTCCACGACCCTTAAACATTGAACGGTGGTGAAGGTTATGAAAAAGTTGTTGGTTCGAGCGGCCTCGGGTTCCTCCCGGATTCTGGTCGGGGAATCGATTGACAACCTGAAACAGTATGTGGATCCGCGGCGCACGGTGATCATTACCGACAGCACGGTTGCCAGGCTCTACCAGAAACAGTTTCCCGCCTGCCCGATTATTTCCATCGATTCGGGGGAGCAGATCAAAACCCTGGAGACGGTGGCGACCATTTTCAGGCAACTGGTGGAGATGGAGGTGGACCGATCCTTTGTCATCCTGGGCATCGGCGGCGGCATCGTCTGCGATATCGCCGGATTCGTCGCCTCTACCTACATGCGGGGCATACCCTTTGGTTTTGTCTCAACCACGTTGCTGTCGCAGGTCGATGCCAGCGTAGGGGGCAAAAATGGCGTGAACTTCGGCGGATATAAAAATATGGTGGGGGTGTTCAGTCAACCCGAATTCGTCGTCTGCGACATGACGCTGCTCAAAACGCTGCCCTTCAGGGAGATCCAGTGCGGATTTGCGGAGATTATCAAGCACGGGGCCATCGCGGATGGCCGCATGTTGGATTTTTTAGAAAACCACCGGGATGCCGCCCTGGATTTGGACAGCGCCATTATCGAGCATCTGGTTTATCGGTCGGTGGAGATCAAGGCCGGCGTGGTCACTCTTGACGAACGGGAGCAAGGGGAGCGGCGAAAGCTGAACTTCGGGCACACCTTCGGTCACGCCATTGAAAAACTAACCGGCATCCCCCACGGCGAGGCCGTGGGCATCGGCATGGTGCTGGCCGCTACCCTATCCGTACAAAAAGGACTGCTGCCGCCCACTGATGCGAGGCGCCTCGAACGGATCGTCGAAAGCTACGGACTGCCGGTTCGGCCACCGGTGGACGCCCCATCCATGCTTGCGGCGATGCGCAAGGATAAGAAGCGTGAAGGGGCTCGTATTCATTTTGTATTCCTCGACGCGTTGGGCAGTGCCCGCGTGGAAGAGATACCTATAGATGAACTCCATCGACTGGTCGCTGCAGAGAAGATGGGTTAAGTGGGAAAGCAGATGCGTTTTCTCTTTCTGGAACCCTTTTACGGCGGCTCCCATCGAGACTTTGCAAAAGGCCTTGCGGCCCATTCCCGCCATGACATCCGATTGGCGACCTTGCCGGCGCGATTCTGGAAATGGCGCATGCGCGGCGCGGCGCTTTATTTCATTGACACCATCGGCGACCTGGCACCGTTTGACGGAATCATCACCACCGGACTGATGAGCCTGGCGGATTTCACGGCGCTTTGCGGTCGATGCCGTCCCCCGACGATGGTTTATTTTCACGAAAATCAGCTCACCTATCCGCCGGCACCCGGTGAGCGGTTGGACCTGCAGTTCGGCTTCACCGACATCACGACAGCCCTTTGTGCAGATCGGGTTCTGTTCAATTCACAATTTCATTTCGATCAATTCTTCTCCATCCTTCCCGTGTTTATCGGCCAGATGCCGGAGTTCAAACCCCGGTGGGCCGTTGACGCCATCCGGAAGAAAGCCCATGTTCTCCACCCGGGATGCCGCTTTGATGAAGCTCCGCTGGAACCGGCGCCGTTGCATCCGGGGCCGCCGCTGGTTGTTTGGAACCATCGCTGGGAGTTTGACAAGCATCCGGAGGCATTCTTTGACGCCCTTGACCGGGTGGATCGGATGGGGATTGATTTCAGGCTGGCCCTTCTGGGTGAGAATTATCAGGCGCAACCAAAATCGTTTGTTGAGGCAACATCTCGTTTTGGCGACAAGATCGTCCATTACGGGTTTGTGCAATCGAAGAGCGAGTATGTGGGCTGGCTCAGGAAAGGGTTCGTCGCCGTGAGCACGGCCATTCAGGAAAACTTCGGCATCGCCATGGTTGAAGCCATGCGACATGGCTGTCTGCCGCTGCTGCCTCATCGGCTTTCCTACCCGGAAATCCTTCCCAAAGAGTTTCACCGCGCCTTCATGTATCGTGACGACGATGACCTGGTGGTTAAACTGGCCGACATGCTGCGCCACCCTGAACGCTATACCGTGCACCGGCCGGTGCTGGCCGACATGATGGCGCGGCATGCCTGGTCCTCAGTCATCGACCGATACGACCGGGAACTGGAATTGCTGACATTGACACCATAGGTGGATGCTCCTATATTGTTAGCATTGTTAAGCAATCTGATCCACGCCAGCCAAGGCGTGTTTTTTCATTTCATGCACAAGGAGAAAGCGATGTCGAACCAGAAGGAAAGCTACAAAGAAAAAATCGACCGGGCCACGGCGGTATTCGAGACCAACATGGGTACCTTCGAGGCCGAACTATACGCCAAGGAGTGCCCCGAGACCGTGTGGAATTTCATCAATCTGGCCGAAGGCCGGCAGGAGACCGCCAGGGGGGGAAGCTACTATGATGGACTGGGCTTTCATCGGGTCATCCAGGGATTCGTTATCCAGGGCGGCTGCCCCTTCGGCAACGGCACCGGCGGTCCGGGCTACCAGTTCAAAGATGAGTTTGATCCCGCCCTCAGGCACGATGGCGCCGGTGTGCTCTCCATGGCCAATGCCGGACCGGGCACCAACGGCAGCCAGTTCTTCGTGACGCTGGCCCCCACGCCTCATCTGAACGACCGCCACTCGGTGTTTGGCAAAGTGACCGACGGGCTTGACGTCGTGATGAAAATCGGCGCCGTGGCAACGGGTCCCATGGACAAGCCCAAAGAACCGGTCATCATGAAGAAGGTCACCATACGGCGATAGAGTCGCTGATTCTGGAGTTACCGCCAACTCCATCATTGCAATTCAATGCCTGCCCCGTCTTCCAAGCCAGGCAGGCCGAAAAGAGGCCATGCATGCTTGAAATCAAAGCCGTCAATTTAAAACGCGTCAAGGTGGACACCCTGGTGGTGCCTGTATGTGAAGATGGTGACATTCACACCGACAAGGTGTTGGCCTCACTTGTCGATGCTGCAAGAGGATTCCCAGAATTCAAGGGCAAAAAGGGTGATGTGATCACTTTATTCCAACCGGCTGAAACCCGTGTTGCCCGTGCTGTTTTTTTCGGGCTTGGAAAGGCCGGAACCTTGACCGGCGAATCCTTCAGAGCGTTTGCCGGAAACGCAGTGAAGTTTTGCATCAATGCCGGCCTGTCCGCCATGACGCTTGCTACGCCGTCTGCCACGGCGTTGGCCATCAATGCCGAAACCCTTTTCGGATCATTGATGGAAGGGGCTTGTCTGGGCAATCACATCTTCGACCGGTACAAGATGGAAAAAGAGAAAACACCGGTCAAAAAGGTGACGTTCATGGCCACTGCCGCCCAGAAAAAGGCCTATTCCAGCCTGGCCAAGTCCGTGGCCGCCGTTTGCGGCGCCAGTCTAAAGGCCAGGGAGTGGGTGACGACGCCATCCAACGACAAGCGGCCGGAAGCCTTCGCCGAGATGATTCAGGACGCCGCCCGCACGGCGGGTTTGAAGACCCGCATCATGGACGACCGGTGGCTGGAAAAGCAGCAATTCGGCGCCATGCTGGCGGTGGGTCAGGGCAGCAGTGCCAAGCCTCGTCTGGTTGCCATGGAATACTCACCCAAGGCAGCAAAGAAGACGATTGTGCTGGTCGGCAAGGGGGTCACCTTCGATTCGGGCGGCATCAACCTGAAGCCTTCAGGCAGTATCGAAACCATGAAAATGGACATGTCCGGTGCCGCCGCCGTTGCCGGCACCATGCTGGCCGTGGCCCACCTCAAACCGGACGTCAAGGTGGTGGGCGTCATGCCCGTCGTGGAAAACATGCCATCGGGGACGGCCATTCGGCCGGGGGATATCATCCGATCCTATGCGGGCAAGACCATCGAAATCGGCAACACCGACGCCGAAGGGCGGTTGATCCTTGTCGATGCCATGGCATGGGCGGTAAAACAATACCAACCGGACACCATGATCGACCTGGCTACCCTTACCGGTGCCTGCGTCGTGGCTTTGGGTGAGAAGATTGCCGGCGTATTCTCCAAGGATCAGCAACTGGTTGACGCCATCGTCGCAGCTGGTGAACGAACCCATGAACGTTGCTGGCAACTACCCTTGCCCGAGGACTACAAGGAACTGCTGAAGAACGATTTTGCCGATTTGAGCAACGTCAGCAGCGGCCGCTGGGGCGGTGCCATTACCGCGGCATTGTTTCTCTCCGAGTTTGTCGGCGACACCCGCTGGGCCCACATCGACATTGCCGGGCCGGCCTGGGCCAAAAAGGCCTCGGATTACTGCGAGGCCGGCGGCACCGGTTTTGGTGTGCGGCTGTTGTGCGACGTGATCGGGAAGATCTGAGATCGGACGGCAGCCTTATGATAAGACTTTCGAATTTTCCAGCTTGATTTCAAGTTCGGCCATATCGACTTCAGATAGTTCAAAATATTCGGCTTCAGGGGTGACCACAAGGACACACGGCTCAACCCCTTTAAGGCCGATTCCCATGCTGTTGGTTGTTTTGTTGGCCAGTCTGACCATCATCATCAGATCGTCATTCTTTTTCGGGTCTGCCTGGTGGTGGTCGCGGGCAATGCTGCAGTAGTGGTCTGGCAGGTTCCAGGTTCGAAGGAGTGCATAGCCGTAAACGGTATGGTATTTTTCCATCACTTCCTCAAGGAGATCGCCCGAAGGCATCTGCTTAATGGTACCCGTGCGTTTTACCTCATCGGTGGCAGTTAGAATGAGTAGTTTGCCAATGTCGTGTAGCAAGCCGGCTGTGAAAGCCTCCTGGACCAGGGTTTTTAATCCAGAACGGTCGGCGATCCACTGCGCACTGACTGCGCATCCCACCGAATGGCGCCACAGCTTCTGCATCACTTTGTTAATGTAGGGGTCTTTGGCTTGGAACGGCCTCTTTTGGGTCACCAGAATGGCAATGTTGGCAACTTCTCGGCTGCCTAAACGGACGATAGCCGCTCGCACCGTAGAAACCTGATTGATCCCCTTGTAGTAGGCGGAGTTGGCAATGCGCAAAACATGACTGGTCAGTGATGGATCACAGGTAATCATTTTTTCGATTGCGCTCGTGTCTGGCTCGGCTTTGGATGCCTCCTGCTGGATCTTAAGGCCGGTGGCATCGAAAGCCGGTAATACAGCTTTTTTGCTGCTCAGGTAGGATTTGAAGATCTTAAGAAATGAAGTGGGTTCGGATGCCGGCGCTTGGATGATTTTGCCTGTCTCTTCACCTTTCAAGGCAATGCGGTAGAT
>JAGTUY010000030.1 GCA_018224455.1 Desulfosarcina sp. | reverse complement strand
TAGATTCCGCTGCCCGGGGCATCCATACCGAGGAGCTGATGGTGCTCTGGGAAAAGGATGTCGGCACCCTGCCCGGCATCAAATCGCTCACTTTTGCCGGCATGGAGGCCGGCCCGCCCGGTGATCCCATCGAGGTCTGGCTGCAGGGCCACGACATGGACGATATTCTGCTGGCCGCCGACGAGGTGATGCAGCGGCTGAGAAAATTCGACGGCGTATACCAGATCCGCACCGACTTTTCTCCCGGCAAAAACGAGATGCGCTTGAGCCTCAAGCCGGAAGCCCGGGCGTTGGGACTCACCGTGGAGGATCTGGCCCGCCAGATTTACGCCGGATATTATGGCGACGAAGCGCTCCGGCTTCAACGGGGCCGGGATGACATCCGGGTAAAGGTGCGCTACACCGCCGGGGAACGCAGCCGGCTGTCCGACCTGGACCAGGTGCGCATTCGCACCGCCAGTGGGTTCGAGGTGCCGCTCATGTCCGTCGCCGACGTCACCTTTGCCCCCGGATTCTCCACCATCACCCGCACCGACGGCATGCGTCGGGTGGCCGTGAGTGCCGGTGTCGACACCCATAAAGCCAATGCCAACGAGATCTTTGCGGAGCTGTCGGCCAACTATTTTCCCGAATTGAAGAAACGCCACCCCGGAATGTTCGTGGCCCTTCAGGGCGAGCAGAAGAAGATGCGCGAATCATTCGGCAGCCTCTTCATCGGGTTTCCGCTGGCGGTACTGGGCATTTTTATCATCATCGCCACCATGTTCCGTTCCTATGTACAGCCTTTCGTGATCATGTTTACCGTGCCATTCGGTATTATCGGCGCCGTGTTCGGCCATCTGCTGATGGGCTACGATCTGTCCATCATGAGCATTTTCGGCATGGTGGCGCTTACCGGGGTGGTGGTCAACGACGCGATTGTGCTCATCGAGCGCATCAATGAAAATTTTGCCTGCGGGATGCCGTTCTTTGAAGCGATCCTTAAAGGAGGGACGCGGCGCTTCAGGGCCATTTTCCTGACCACATTGAGCACGGTGGGCGGTCTGGCGCCGTTGATTCTGGAGACTGATTTTCAAGCCAAGTTTCTTATTCCCATGGCGCTGTCCATCGCCGCCGGTGTGGCGTTTGCCACCATTCTCACGCTGGTGCTCATTCCCAGCCTGCTGGCTATCCTGAATGACCTGCGGCTAGTGGTGCACCGGGTTAAACACGGCCACTGGCCCAGGCGTTTGGACGTGGAGCCGGCCAGAGACCGGCACGAGGATCCACTGGCCGACGATCAGGGGCAACTGCCCTCGCCATCCGTGGATGTCTGCAAATAATTGCCGCCCATACATGGCATGTTTAGGCCCTGACCCGAAGCCAGGGCAGCCGATTTTTAAGATGGACGGTGACTATCTTCATTGAAAATAGAAAGCGTGAAAAAATGAAAAGACGTGTCAGTTGGTTTATTCTGCCCATGCTCTGCTGGAGCATTGTCCTTCCATCGGCGGGTATCGCCCAAGAAGCCACCGTCTCGGGAACGTCCGTGGAACTGCATCCGGTGGGTGCCGGTGCGGTTGACTGGGCCGCCATGTCAACCCTGGACCTTGAAACCGTCGTGGAGATCGCCCTCGCCGGCAACCCCGGCCTTGAAGCGGCAGCTGCGCGCGTTCGGCAGGCCAAGGCCCAGGTGGATCAGGCGCGCTCCACATACTGGCCCCGGCTGGACGCCAATGCCTCGGGGGCGCGGGTGACGTTCGCCGAAAATACCTATCAGCAGAATCTTGCCGCCGCCCGGTTGCTGAATCCTGCCGCCGCCATCGATGCCCCGCAAGATTACTACAATGCCGACCTGACCGTATCCTGGACGCTGTTCGACGGGTTTGAACGCAAATTTTCCAATGCCTCGGCCCGATATGGAGAACAATCCAGCACCGCCGCGTTGAATGACGCCCGCCGGCTGCTGATTTCCGCGGTGGCGTTATCCTATTTTTCAGCCCAATTGGCCCTGGAGAACATCTCCATCGCCAGGGCCGATGAGGAATTCAATCAACGTCAGCTGGCCGATGCCGAAGCCCGCCAGCGGGTGGGAACGGGTGCGCTGAGCGATGTGCTCAACTTCCAGGTTCGGAAAAACCAGGCCAAGACCACCCGCATCAACCAGGAATATCAGCTCGAGATAACCCTCTACGGGTTGGCCGCCCTGTTGGGACTTCCCGATTCGCGGCTGCCGGGCCACGTCTCTCTGGCCCGCCTCTCTCCGGAGACCGCCCCGGAACTAGCCAGCCCGCCGGTGAATCGGCTGATCGCCGATGCCATGGATCGCCGCCCGGATATCCAGCAGGCCCAGTGGAGCATCAAACAGACCGAGGCTCAGGTCAAGATCGCCCAGTCGGACTATTATCCGACGGTCGTCCTGGCCGGCAGCCTGGACGGTGAACGGGTCGATGACCCGGGTTTCGGGCAGGACGATGTCGGCAACCGTTTCCAGGTGGGCCTTTCCTACAACCTGTTTGCCGGCGGCTTCACCCGGGCAAAGGTCCGCGAGGTGGGGCATCGCAGGGTAGAGCTGGAAAAACGGCTGGAGGAACTGGTGCTTTCAGCCACCTCGGACATCCGCAGTTCCGTCGCGTTGGTCGTGACAGCCCAGACCCAGTTGGCCCTCCAGCGTGAAAATGTCGACCTGGTGCAGCGTACCCGGGATTTGGTCGAAAAGGAATATAACGCCGGCCAGGGATCTCTGGTTCGTCTCAACGAGGCCCAGAAGGATTTGACCACGGCCCAGAGCAATCTGGCCCTGGCCCTGGTCGGCCTGCGCCAGGCCTGGGTAGAGCTTGAAACCCGCACGGGCAATATCCTGGCCACCTACGGCACTGCTGAACCGTAGGCATGCTAGGCAACATTGCCGCTCAAACTCCGGCGCCGTTGCCACAGCCACGCGAT
>JAGTUY010000029.1 GCA_018224455.1 Desulfosarcina sp. | reverse complement strand
TGCGGAACCATCCTCAACCGGCAAAAGCTTGTTTTCTGCAGCGCCTGCGGCAAGGCCATGGGGCCCATGAAGTATCTGGACTATATCCGCAAGCGCACGAAGTCGGTAACGCAAATCCCCGGGGGCGAACTGATCTGTGACAACTGCGCCCGCACGAAAACGGCAAGATTCAACGTGGGTCCCCTGCCAGTTTAGTGTACGACCTTTACTGAGGTTTATCTGTTTTGGTGGCTATCCGAACAGGAGAATACCATGGTTTTCCGAAGAGGTCAGAAAATAGAAATCTTCCAACGCAGCCAAGACGAGAGCTGGGAGGCATACATGGACCGGTTCGTCGGCCTTCACGGCATCATCACCGATCCGGATACGGCGATCAACGATCCGGATGCGCTGGTCGAAGTGAGCCTTGAGGGCAAAGGCACCCATCGGCTTCCCCAGGACTGTATGCGCCCCATCGATAGTTGAGGCATTAAGACAAGTCATTTGCTTTTGAAGGAGCATGACCCGCATGCGTGTCCAGGATGTGATGAAACAGAAACGCCGGGTGGTCCACACCATCCCGGCCCAGATGACCGCCGAGGATGCCATTGTCCAGATGACCGAACACCGAACCTCTGCGCTGGTCGTCATGGACGGCGAGACGCCGGTGGGCATTTTTACCGAGCGGGACGTCCTGCGGTGCCACGTGGCCTGGCGTCAGCGCTTGTTTCGGGATATTCCCCTTGCCGAAGCCATGACCCATAACTTGATCGTGGCCCAGCCGGAGGACCTGGCCAGCAGCGCCATGGCCATGATGATCAAAGCGGATATCCGGCACCTGCCGGTGGTTGAAGACCAGCAGATTGTCAGCATGCTCACCATTTCCGACCTGGTGAAACACCATGTGGGCGAATTGACTGCCGAGCTGCACTACCTTCAAGAGTACATCACCGATCTTCATGACGCCGTACAGGACTAAAGATATGATTACGACAATCATCGATGGGACCGCCTACCCGGCCGAGGAAGGTCAGACTGCTCTCCAGGTGGCCCGGGAAAACAACATCACCATCCCGACCCTGTGCTACCATCCGGCGCTGAAGCCCTCCGGATCGTGCAAGCTTTGTGCGGTCGAAGTCACCGGAAGGACCGGCGGCCGGCAGATCGCCATGCTCTCGTGCATCCTCAAGGTATCCGACGGTCTGGAAATCAAGACCGCCGGCCCCATCGTGGATGCCGCCCGCAAAAAGGCCTTCATGAATCTGCTGCGCCTGGCGCCCCAGTCGGTGCGGCTGCGCCAGTTGGCCGTGGAGCACGGCGTGGACCTTGGACCGCCGCCGGACGGGTGCGTGCGTTGTCGTCTGTGCATCCGGGTATGCAATGAGATCGTCGGTGCGGGTGCCTTGAAGATGAAGCAGGTTGACGGGGTCAGCCGCGTGATTCCGGAGACGGATCGATGTATCGGCTGCGGCACGTGCGCCAATATCTGTCCCACCGCCGCGATCCGGGTGGAAGACCGTGAGAATGTCCGCAGGGTGACCATCCGGGATGAACTGATCGGCCAGCATCCATTGGAGCGCTGCGAGGGCTGCGGCCGCTGGTTTGCCACCACGCGGTTTATCGACTACATCGAGCGCCGTACGGCCCCCCATCCCCACGTGAAGGAGAGCCACAAATACTGCCCGACCTGCGCCAAGCTCTTTTCGGACCGGACGCGGGCCCTGACCGATCATACGGTGAAGACACGCATGCCCGGACACTAAAAAAAGGCCCATAAAAAAACCCCTTCCAGAACGGAAGGGGTTTTTTATGGGCCTTTTTTAAATCGTTAGATTTCCAACCAGGAGTCGGAGTACAGGGTTTTGCCGAGGATGACATCAACAGTCTTGGCGTAGTCCAGCATCTCTTTGGAGAGGCTGGCGCGGTCGGGCTCGGTGCCGTCCAGCATGCCGTAGATCAGGTCGACGATATCCTGGCGTTCGCCCTTGCAGATGGCGGTTTGCTGCTCGTCGCGTGGATCGGTGATGATCGATTCCATGCCGCATTTCATCAGCATCACCGTGTAGGTCTGGTTGAGGATGGGGCGCAGGTGATCGGGCGGTCCGTTGGAGATGTTGGAGAGGCCGCAGGTGCTCCTGGCGCCCGGGGCCATATCCGGGATCATCTTCTGGAACTCCATCAGGCTGATGGCCTGGGGCTGCTGGATGTTCACCGGGGTCACGATGCCGTCCACCCAGATCTTCTCGTTGGGAATGCCGGCTTCGTTGGCGAAGTAAAGCAGTTCCACGCACAGGGCGGCGCGCTCGTTCTCATCGCGGGGAAGGCCTTCGGGCCCCCACATCAGGGCGACGAAATCGGCGTTGTACTCGGCCGTCATGGGCACCATGCGCTCGTAGCGCTCCGGTCGGCACATGATGGAATTGACGATATGCGGGGTGCCGGAAGGGACCTGCTTGATGACCTTCAGAGCCGCTTCGATGGCGTCGATGTTGGAGGTGTCCAGGGCCAGGGGCAGATCCGGCACCACGTCCTGAACCACCTGGACCACCCACGGCATCAGCTCGTGGCCGTCTTTCTTGGCGGGACCCAGGTTGATGTCGATGTAGTCCATTCGCTTTTCCTTCTGGAAAAGGGCCTCTTCCTGGATCGGTTTTGAATCCCGCTCTTTGAAGGCGCGGCCGATCTTGGTTGATATGACATTCAAACTTTCGCCGATGAGTAGCATACGACTTTCCTTTCTTTTTCTCGGCATCATGCTCCGGCCAGTGCTTTGGCCACGGATGACGCTATTGCCAACATGATGGCCGGCGTGCCGGCCAGGAAACGACGGTCAGGGTGGACTGAAGGCCCTCCCTGACCGTTAGATCACACAGCGGCTACGCTCTGAGGAAGCCGGGGATATGGGCGGCCTCCCGGGGACCCACGGTAATGGTCCAGCCGGGCAGTTCCTCCTCCACGTCGCCGACGATGGAGGCGGCATAGCCGGGAATGACCAGTTCCTGATGTTTGATCTTGTCGGCGATGCCGCTCTTTTTGACGAACAGGCCCACATCGTCGCCGGCGAACTTGCCGGCTGCCCAGGCGGTGAGGACGGACAGTCCCTCGGAGTCCTTGATCAGCAGCCAGGTGGGCACTTTGCTGGCCTCGATTTCACCGGACACGATGAAGTAGGTCAGGGCAAAGTTGGTGGTTACCAGCACCCGCGCGTTTTCGTCGGGGTTGTTGATGGGGTAGATGCCCTCGGTCACGGTCATGGGCCGCTGCGGGTCGGTGAAGATGTTGAGGCGTTCCAGCAGCAGCGGGAACAGAGATTCGCCGGCAAAGTCGGACATGACCACGATGCCGCCGTACTTGGCCACGAACATGGCGCCGAGCATGGTCTCCGTATCCAGATTGGAGGCCATTTCACAGGGAAAGGCGATGGCGGGAAAACCCACAGCCCGGTTGCCGTTCTTCAGGGCGGCGCGGCGGAGGGCGATCATGTCTTGATGGCACTGTTTGGGTTCCCTCGAGCCGGGGTCCAGCACCAGGTCCTTGAGGCCCATGCCGGTGAGTTTTTCCGACAGGGACGTCAGTCCATCGATGGAATCGGCCTTGATGGCCAGGGGCAGGTCGTTCTCCTTGGCGATGGCGCCGAAGGCGTCTGCATTGGCCGCGGTGGCGGCGTACATCAAGGGGCGCTTGAACGCGCAGGCTGCCACGCCGGCTTTCATGACGTCGGCGTTTTCGGTCATCAGGATCACGTTGAATTCAGAGGTCTCGGCCACCTGTTTGGCCACGGCGGCAAAAGTGTCGGCCTTGCCGTTGACGTCTTTGACGGCCACCAGCTCCGGCCGCAGGTTCAAGCCCACGCGCTCGAACTGCAGGGCGTTCCAGCCTTTGAGCTTGACCTCCAGGTCTGCTGCGGCAATGTCGGAACCCACCTGTGCGGCCAGCAGGGTGGGGTTGTAAAAGGTTTTTTCATGGCGGTACTGCACCGTCTCACCGCCGGTGGCGGCCTTTCGCACGCCCTTGCCCAATACGACGGGACGGATGGGCGGTGCGGAGGCTTCGGAGAGTTTTTCGCGGGCCTCGTCGGAGACGTAGGGGCAGGCGTCCAACTCTGCCTTGCCGGATGCCAGGTTCATGGCAAAGGCAAGACAGGTGGGTACCCCGCATTCCTTGCAGTTGGTCTTGGGCAGGAGTTTGAAAATCTGAATACCGGTTAATGCCATACTATTCTCCTTGTCTGTATGGGCAATTCTCCCGATCGAAAGACCGGGGAATCGGTTCGTCTGGGGTAACGGGGCGGGCGTTGCCGTCCGCCCCGTCGTCTTGCCGCTTATCCGATGAGCGGATCCATGGACAGGGCCGGATGGCCTTTTTCCTGGAGGAAGGGCAGGATCTCCTCTTCGGTGATGCCCACGGTTTCGTCTGCGATCATGTCATAAAGATTCGGTACGCCCATTGCGGCGCCCCGTTTTTCGATGCGTTCCTTGAGTTCTTCCTTGAGCATCTTGGGCATCCAGACCATCCGTAGAAGGCCGCCGTCACCCAAGATAAATTTGCCCTGGGTGATGTTGAACTTGGAGTGGCCCACGAATCCCGGCGAGGAAGCGCCACCGCCCATGACACCTGCCAGGGTGGTGAATTTCATGCCGCAGGGGGTTTCCCCGGCGTAGTCGCGACCCACGGTCATCACGCCGTTGCAGGACGGCAGCATGGCGGCGATGCACTCACAGCAGCCGCAGGTGGTCATGGGATCGGTGACCATGGAGTAGAAGTTGTAGTGGGTAACGGCCCCGCGGGAGGCCTTGTAGACGAAGTCGTTGACGCCTTTCCACTGGCCCATGACCGGATCGATGCACTCGCCCTTTTCGATGGGCTGGTTGGGGCCGGTGGGGTTGATTTCGAAAGAGGCCTTGCAGTCCATCCAGTTGTAGGCGCCGCACAGACCGGTTCTTTCCGGGGATACGGAGCATACATGGCTGGGGGCAAACGACTGGCAGAGGGTGCAGGAGTAGTAGGTTTCCACATCCTCATCCCGCATGGTATCCACCCGGGCATCCCGAGCCAGATAGTTTTACCTGGCCGTGGCGGTCATTTTGTCCACATCTTCTTTTTTCGTGTACAGGGTCACCTGGACCTTGTCCACGATCTTGTTGAAATCCTGGTGGAACTTGGCATGGAGCACCACACCGATGTCTTTGAGGGTGAATCCCTTTTCAATGGCTGCTTTGGAGATCCGCACCCAGGAGATATCCCGCTGTCCGATATGCATGATGCCCTG
>JAGTUY010000028.1 GCA_018224455.1 Desulfosarcina sp. | reverse complement strand
GTAGGTTCTCAGCCGGAAAACACCCACGCCCCGCCACATCAAGGCACCTGTATCCGCTGAGTGGATATCGATGGTCAAACGGCCCTCGTCATACTGTCGGATGCGCGTTTCGGTGCCGATGCCCCCATACCACGGATGATAGACGCTGCCCACACCGACTGTCGAGTAATAGCTGTCGCCTTGTATTTTCTGCTCGATGGTCTGGTGATAGGACAGATAAAAATCAGGCCGCCCCTGAGCCGGACCGATGTTCCGACTCCTCAGATGAGCCTCGACGGCTTGACGAATTCGGTTATCCAGCAGTGAATTGTCGATGCGGATGTCCCCGGTGGGCCTCTGAACCGGGTCACGCCACTGCCAGGTGCCGCAGCGTGACATATCCGCATAAGGGTCATAATCCTGGCTCACCTGAACGGCGGCGCAGCCGGCAAAAGCCAGGACGGCAAAAAACAATATACTGAATCTCAAGGCTCTCATCATATCCTTCACGGTGCACGGAAAAACCACCCTACCTGGGGTGGCGGATGAAGACTGTGTCCGACCCCAAAGGGTTCAACGCCATTTATGCCTGTTATGATGAAAACAATCAGCCGGTTTACTATCTGGTAGAAGAAAGGGATGTGCTGACAAAATTGCGTCATCGAACATTTCTCGACAAACTCGGGTGGACGCACACAGCAGGGTCTTTGGAAAAATAAATCAGCTGTCGTTGATCTTGCTTCGCAGCTTTCCCGAGCATTTAAAGGTGACCACCTTGCGCCCCCGCAGGGTCAGGTCGGAACCGGTGGCCGGGTTTCTGCCCCGCCGCTTCTTCTTTTCCTTGACGCAGAATTTCCCAAAACCGGATACCAACACATCGCCTCCATCTTCGAGGGTTCCCTTGACGATCTCGAGCAGCGATTCAACGGTTTCAATGGACTTTTTCTTCGTAAAGCCCAAATCGTTCACTTTGGCGACGATGTCGTTCTTGGTCAATGCCATAGCGCCTCCTGAGAGATATGGTTGCCGATTTCCCGGTACAGGGGGCAGGCTAAATCGGATCATGGGGCTCGACTCGGTCACTCCTGCCCGGTGGTTTCTTTCCTATCTTCGGGAATGATCCGGGCGACCCTGTCCATAATCGTATCCACCCTGCTCATTATCTCGTCTATTTCGGCTTTGAGCGCCTCTTCATCGGTTTCGGTCATTTGAGAAGTTCCTTTTTTGGATAGTCCGGCTTTTGCCGCGGGACGCGTTTTGGGTCAACGCGGGTAGTTACCGTGTGCATAAAGGTAATCGTAACAGTATTCCTGGTACTCGAGATCTCGCGAGGCACCCGCCTCCTGATCAGAATCGACGGTTTTCTCCAGGCGCGCCAGCCATCGCCTTTTCGCAAAATCGTAAAGGACGTCCCGGATCAGATCGGGATTGTCGCTGATCTCCGGGTTGTTTTTGACGAAGAGAATCACGGCATCGATTACCGCCTTGACATTGCGGATATATTCACTGTCGTCCAGGCGATACTCCGAGGAGACATCCAAAAACTTTCCCAGCAGCGCCTTGGCCATGCCTTCTAAGGCATCGATACAATTCATCGGTTCTCGATTCTGTGCCCCATGGCACCCATCAGTGCATCTCAAAAATTTTAAATGACATTGAAATGCCGCTTTGTTCAATAAAATCATACGGCTACTAAAAATATACGCAAGACCGGAGGATGTCAAGCTGATAAGATACAATAACCATTGCATTCGGAATCAGCGGGCAGGCAATAATCGTCCAAGCAGCGCTCACCATGTTGGGCATCAAGGGTCAACGGAATGAGGCAGCTACCGGTTGGCCAATACCCTGTCGATTTCTTCTAAAAAGCGGCTGCGGGGATTGAACTGGCCTTTGCGGAAATTGGCGGAAGTAATAAACAGACAGCGCTCTGCCCGGGTCACCGCCACGTACATGAGCCGACGCTCCTCCTCCAGATCTTCGGCGCTGTCCATGGATCGCCAGTGGGGGAACAACTGCTCTTCGCAACCGATCACGAAAACCGTATGAAATTCAAGTCCCTTGGCCCCGTGCACGGTGGAAAGGTTGACACCGTCGGATTCCTCCTCATCATCCTTGTCTTCGCGGACCAGTGCGGCTTCTTCCAGGTAGTCCACGATGGTCTCTTTCTGGGAGGCGGCGTGGATCAACTGATCGATGTTTTCCTGGCGGGCGGTGAAATCCATGGAGTTGGATCGGGTATAGTTTTCCAGATGGTCCAGGTAACCGGTGCGGGCAATCGTCAGACGGATGGCTTCATCGGGCCGCAGATCACGGATCTCGTCCAGCAGCGCCAACAGATCTTTCAGGGAATGGTAGAGTTTAGGCGTAAGCACACGTTCGGACACGGCCAGTCGGGCGGCCTCCTGCAAACTCATGGCTCCCTCGCGCATCTGAGATATCTTTTTCACCGTCCCCGGCCCGATGCCCCGCTTGGGAGTGTTGAGGACCCGTTCGAAGGCGGTGTCGTCCTTGTCGAACACGGCAGCCGTGATGTAACAGTTCAGGTCAAGGATCTCCACCCGGTCGAAAAATCCCTTGCCGCCCATCATGTGATAGGGAATGTGCGCCCGGCGAAACGCCTGTTCGAAGGGCAGGGAGCAGAACTTGGTGCGGTAGAGCACGGCCATCTTTTCATAGGAGATGCCCATCCGGACCATGCTGCGAATCTTGTCGGCCACCCAGCGGGCCTCCTCCTGGTCGGTATAGAACTCATGGGTCTCGACCACGCCGCCTTCCTTGTCCGAGAAACAGGCCTTTTCCATACAGTTTTCATTATGGCCGATGACCCGGTTGCCCAGTTGCACGATTTCGTCGGCCGAGCGGTAGTTCTGCTCCAGCCTGAAAATCCGTGCGCCCTTGTACTTCTTTTTGAAGGATAGGAAGTGGCCGACGTTGCTCATCCGAAACGAGTAAATGGACTGCCAATCGTCACCGACGGCAAAAAGATTCCCGTCGTTGAGCAGCAAAGCGGTAATCTCCTCGTTCAGGTCGTTGGTGTCCTGGTATTCGTCGCAAAGAATATATTGAAATTGGCGCTGGTAGCGCTGCCGAACGTCTGCGTGGTCCCGCAGCAGGTTGCGCGTCAACAGCAGGATATTGTCAAAATCGACTGCATTGGCCGCTTTGAGGACCCCTTCGTAGCGCTCGTATACATCGGCCAGGCGGATGTTGCCCTGCCGGGGATGGCTGTCAAAATAGGCACCGGGATGTCCGCTGTTTTTGGCATTGGAGATCTGCCCCAGTACGGACATGGCATGCTTTTTATCGTAATTGAGGGTTAACAGCACGTCCTTGACGGTCTTTTGCTGATGGTAAGACGTAAAGACCTGGAGGGGCGGGTGAAAATCCAGCAGGTGGCTGTATGCCTTGAGGATCTGGAAACAGGCGGAGTGGTATGTGCGTACCCAGGGAAAGCGATGGACCCCCATGCCGGTCAACCGAATCAGCCGGCCCTTCATTTCCTCGGCCGCCTTGTTGGTGAATGTAATGGCCAGAATCTGTTCAGGCGGCAACCCCGATTCCACCAGGTAGGCAAATTTGGCGGTCAGGGTTCGGGTCTTTCCCGATCCGGCGCCGGCCACAACCAGTGCCGGGGAGCCGGTATGTTCGACAGCGACTTGCTGTTCGGGCGAAAGCTGCATGAAGGACCTCTCCTGTCTTGATTGGCGTTGTCCGACACCCAGCACCGCGGCGATGGTGAAAAAGGGTGCGGATCGCAAACGGCGGTTGCAAAAGCGATGCGGGTTGCGCTAATAAGGCGGACGTCCGCCGCGCCGGCTGCAACCCCGTGCCGGATGTCAAAAAAAACGGGTTCCCGCATGTCAGATGAAGGAACCCGGAACTGGCTGTGGAGCCACCGCGCGGAGTCGAACCGCGGACCTACGCATTACGAGTGCGTTGCTCTACCAACTGAGCTACGGTGGCGTGTAACCGTTTCGCTGATTCGTGGATAAGCATTTTACTTATTTTTTTAGAACGCTTATCGGGAATTAGCTGAGCTGCGCCGGCTGAAAAAACAGAAGGACCACGTATAGCGTTTATGGATCAAAAGCAAGAAAAAAGTACATCGGATATGCTGATCCGCACCATTGCCGAGCGCACCTCGTCCCTCGTGATTACCGGCATGGGCAGCAGCGCCGGTGCGCTTCTGGCGGCCGGCGTCAGACGGGCGCTAAAATCGCCGGTGCTGGTGGTGGCCGCATCCACCAAAGCCGCCGAACAGCGGCTGGCGGAAATCGATTTCTTTTCCGGAGAGACGGGCGCCGCCACCGTTCTCTTTCCCCCCTACAATATTTCCCCGTTCAAATTCATGTCCTACCACAACGAAACAGCTGCCCGGCGCATCCGGGCGCTGTATGCCATGATCGAGGGCCAGCGGGCGCAGATCATGGTGACCACCGCCACGGCCCTGCGCCAACGATTGATTCCCAGGTCCGTGTTAGCCGACTTTGCGGAGTTGATCATCGCCGAAGAGGAGATCGAACCGGATCACCTGGTGGCCAAACTCGTGGCCGGCGGGTACACCCGCAGCGTGGTCGTGGAAGAACCGGGCGATTTTTGCGTCCGCGGCGGTATCATCGACATCTTTTCACCCCTGTATGAAAACCCCGTTCGCATCGAATTGTTCGGTGATTTTGCCGAAACCATCCGTTTTTTTTCCCCCGCCAGCCAGCGCAGTCTGGAGCATGTGCACGAAGCGATCATTCTGCCGGCCAGGGAAGTGACCTTGGAAAAAGCCCGATTGGATGTGATCGTCGGCCGATTCCGGGCGCGCGCACTCGAACAGGAACTGCCACGCACCACGGTTCGGGACGTCGTGCAGCGCATCAAGGAGCAGGGGGTCTTTCCCGGCATCGAGAATCTCACGCCGATGATTTACGACCACATGGACACGCTTTTCGACTACCTGCCGGCGGGCACGGTCATCATCGCCGACAATCCCGCCGAACTGGCCCAGGCCGCTGCCAAAAGCGCACAGATTGCCCAGATCAACTATGAAAAAGCCTGCCGCGAAAAGCACCTGTGTGTGAAACCGACGGACCTGTTTTTAAACTGGGAAGAAATCAGTGCCGAATTGACCCGCCGCGAGGCCGTCTGCCTGACGCCGCTGGCCGTGACCGGCGATGGCGATCGTCAGGCGGCACGTGTCGAGACTGCCGACAACAGCGACCTGCTGCTGGCAATGCAGCAGGCCAGAAAGACCGACCAGCCGGCCGCCCCGCTGCTGCGGTGGATTGCCGCGCAACAGGATGCGGGTCGCACCATGGTGGTGGTCTGTGAGACCGACCGACAGATCGGTCGGCTATCCTCAATTCTGGCTCCCCATGGCGTTGAAGCGGTCTCAGGCCAACCCTTCCCGCAGAATCTCCGGCGGGGGGGGCTGCTCATCTGCCGGGGCAGCCTGTCTGAGGGATTTGTCTGGCCGGCAGACGGCCTTGCGGTAGCTACGGAGGCTGAGATTTTCGGCCCCCGGGCCAAGCGCCCCAGACGCCATGTAACGACCGTGCAAACCGAACTGCTGGCCTTTTCCGACTTGAAGCGGGGGGATCTGGTGGTCCACGACGAGCACGGCATCGGTCAGTACGAAGGGCTGGTTAAACTGAGCCTGGAAGGCACCGTCAATGACTTCCTGCTGGTCGTCTACCGGGATGAGGATCGCCTCTACCTGCCCGTGGATCGCATGGGGCTGATCCAGAAATACATGGGGGTGGAGGGCATGGTGCCGGCCCTGGACAAAATGGGCGGCCGATCCTGGGAGCGGGCCAAGGAGAAAGTACGCCGGTCAGCCGAAAAGATCGCCGGGGAATTGCTTAAGATCTACGCCCAGCGCAAGGTCAACGAAGGGCACGGGTACGGTGCAGCCGACAGCCATTTTAGCGACTTCGAAGCTGACTTTTCCTACGAGGAAACACCGGACCAGCGCAAGGCCATCGAAGATGTCATCGAGGACATGCGCAGCACCACCCCCATGGACCGGTTGGTATGCGGTGACGTGGGTTACGGAAAAACCGAGGTGGCCCTGCGAGCCTCGTTCCTGGCCGTCAGCGAGGCCAAACAGGTGGCCATGCTGGTTCCAACCACGGTGCTGGCCGAACAGCACTACGCCACCTTCGTCCAGCGCTTTGACGCCTACCCGGTTAAGGTGGCCTGCCTGAGCCGTTTTCGCTCACGGCCCGAGCAGCGCCAGATCGTTGAAGAGATAAAAAAGGGCACCGTGGACATCGTCATCGGCACCCACCGGCTGCTTCAAAAGGATGTCATCTTTGCCGATCTTGGACTCTTTATCCTCGACGAGGAGCAGCGGTTCGGCGTTCGACACAAGGAAAAACTCAAACGGCTGCGAACCACCGTAGACGTGCTGGCCCTCACCGCCACCCCCATCCCCAGGACACTGCATCTCTCGATGATGGGCATCCGAGACATCAGCGTCATCTCCACACCGCCGGAGGAGCGCCATGCCATCATCACTTACGTGTGCGAGTTCGACGACACCGTGGTCAGCGAGGCCATCCGCAGTGAACTGGCCCGGGGCGGACAGATCTTTTTCGTACACAACAACGTCAAGGCCATCGACCGCATGGCCGCCTATCTGCAGGAAAGGGTGCCCGAGGTCCGCCTGGCCGTTGCCCACGGGCAGATGGCCGAAGACGATCTGGAAGCAGTAATGATGCGCTTCATGAACCGGGAGGTCGACATGCTCGTGTGCACCACCATCATCGAGTCCGGCATCGATGTGGCCACGGCCAACACCATCCTGGTCAACCGGGCAGACCGGTTCGGCCTGGCCCAGATATACCAGCTGCGAGGCCGGGTGGGCCGTTCCGACGAGCAGGCCTATGCCTACCTGTTCATTCCCGAAGAAACCCGGCTGGGCAAGGATGCCCAAAAGCGTCTCAAAGTACTCATGGAACACAGCGATCTCGGATCCGGTTTCCAGATCGCCATGAACGATCTAAAAATCCGGGGCGGCGGGGCGATTCTGGGTGCGTCCCAATCCGGCCACATTGCCGCCGTCGGGTATGACATGTTCCTCAAGCTCATGGAAGAAGCCGTGGCCCAGATCAAAGGGGAACCCATCACCGAAGGCCTGGAGCCGGAAATCAACCTTCCCATGTCCGCCTTTGTGGCCGAAGACTATGTGGTCGATATCGACCAACGGCTGTCCATCTACCGCCGCCTGGCCAAAATGAACGACCTCAAGGAGATCGCCGCCATGAAGGCTGAGCTGGCGGATCGATTCGGCCCGCCTCCCGAAGAGACGGAAAATCTGCTGCTAAAAATCATGCTGCGGGTGTTGTCGGTCCGCGCCGGGATCAAGCGCCTGGACCTTTACGGCCAGCAGCTGTGCCTGGCATTCAGCGAAACCCATCAGCAGCGGCCCTTGGGAATTGTCCAGATGATCACCAGCGGTAAACAACCCTACCAATTCACCCCGGACCACCAGTTCAAAGCCACCCTGACCAAAGGAACTGCTCGGACCATGCTGGCCCAGACAAAAAACATCTTGATCGAAATAGCGCAACATGTTAGTTGCTGAAGGCTTATGAGAACCATATTTAGAAAGTTTGCAATAAGTTATACTCAGGATGAAAAATCGGAGAGGCGCTGCTTTTCGTCGGTCGCGGGCCATGTGGGCCGCCTCGTCTGTTGTGCAGCGATGGTTGCATGGGCGGGGTGTTCAGGGCCGGACGGTCCATCGCATCCGGATGCCGTGCTGATCCGCACCGACCAGCAGACCGTGACCCAAACCCAGTTCGAACGCGCCTTTGAGGCCGCCCGGATTGCCTACAGCGACAACCGGTCGGTGGATCCGCAGGTGATTGAAAATGCGCGCTTGCGCCTGCTGAATCAGATGACCGAAGAGGTGATCATCGACCGCCGGGCTCACGAGTTGGGCATCGTACTGGATGACACCGAACTGGAAGCGGCGATCCAGGCCATCAAAAAGGATTACCCGGAAGACGAATTCGAGCAGATGCTGCTGGAGAGCGCCATCCCCTATTCATTGTGGAAGGATCGGCTGCGGGTGCGCCTGCTTATGGAAAAAGTGGTCGACCGGGAACTGGTTCAACCGATGAACATTACCGCACAGGATATAGAATCCTACTATAAAGCCCACGAAGAAGACTTTGCCGTCAAGGATGGAAGTGCGCCGGAGATCGATTTAAAGCATCACATCGTTGAACAGCTTCGGCTCGAAAAGGTGGAAGCGGCTTACCCGCAATGGATGGAGGGACTGCGAGCGCGTTATGGGGTTGAGATAAACTGGGAACTGTGGCAACAGGCCCAACGCCCTGACGCCGGATCCACCGGTCAAGGAAGGGAATAGTGGTCTTGAAGCGAAACTTGTCTTTGGGAATGCTGATCGGGATGGGGGCACTGGTTTTCACAGCCACGGCCACGGCTTCGGCGGCATCCGAGGTATTGGATCGGATCGTTGCGGTGGTCAACGAAGAAATCATACTGCTGTCTGAACTCGAGGAACGCATGGCGCCCTATACCCAGCGCATCCGTCAGCAGGGATTCGACCTGGTCAAGGAGCGGCAGATGCTGTTCAATGTTCGCGATGAGATGATCAACCGCCTGGTGGACGAAAAACTCACGGATCAGGAGATCAAACGCAACGATATCCAGGTGGATGAAGCGGAAATTGACAGCACCATCGAACGCATCAAAGCGGCCAACACGTTTACCGATGAAGACCTGCGCCGTTTTCTGGAACAGGATCAGATGACCATGGAGCAGTATCGGGAAAAAATCAGAGAGCAGGTCCTGCGCACCCGGCTGGTTAATTATCAGGTCAGGTCCAAGATTGTCATCACCGAAGAAGAAATCCGGGCCTATTACGACAGCCACCCTGAGATTTACGGCGGAAAGCTTCGTTACCATTTGAGAAATATCCTGATGCAGGTTCCGGATTTTGCTGTCGATGCCGAAAAGCAGGCGCTAAGAGAACAGATGCAACAGATCCAATCACGGATCGAAGCCGGTCAATCCTTTGCCGATCTGGCCCGATCCTACAGCCAGAGCCCGGCCGCTGCAGACGACGGTGACATCGGTGAGTTTGCCAAAGAGACCCTTTCTCCCAAGATTCAGGCGGCGCTCGACGGATTGGCCCCGGGCCAGGCAACAGGCGTTCTGGATACGGATCAGGGGCTTCAACTTTTTTACGTGGAGGCGGTCAGCCGGACCGAAGGAAAACCCTTGGATAGCGTAAAGGAAGAGATCCATCAGAAGCTTTTTGCCGACGTGGTGGATAAAAAATTCCTCTCATGGCTGGAGGATCTGCGCAGCCAATCACACATCAAAATCATCAATTAGGATTGGAATCGAACGGATAAGATTCAGGATCCTTGGATATAGCAGTTCTTCTATATGGAATCGGAAACGAATCAGGATACATTTGGCGGCTATCTGAAAGGCTTCCGGGTGACACAGAAACTGGCGATTCAAACGGTCGCCGGAAAAACAAAAATCGCCGTCCACTGCCTCAAGGCCATCGAGGAGAATGCCCATGAACGGCTCCCCCCGCCGGCCTATGTCAAGAGCTTCATTCGGACCTACGCCGATGCCGTGGGGGCCAACGCGGACGTCGCCGTCGAGCTCTACCTGTCGGACCTGCAACAGCAGGAAAACGCCAAGCAGCACAACCGGAGACGTCGGGAAAAACTGTGGGCCGTCCGTCAGGCGATGATGGCGGTGGGTGTTATCGTTGGCATTTTGTTGCTGCTGCGGTACACTCATTTTTTCATGGCTCCGGCACCGCCGCAAAACACGACGCCGCCGCAACGCACAGCCCTGTCTGAGCCTTCTGCTTCCGGAGCTGATGCCTCCGCGAACCGCCCTCCCGCTGCAAAGGCTCAGGACCTGCTCAAACTCCAGGTCATCGTCGTGGCGCAGACCTGGCTGAAGGTGATTGTGGACGGTCAGAATGCACGGTCCTATGATCTGAAGCCCGGGGACCGCCTGGAGTTGGAAGCAAGCCACAACTTCAATCTGATGATCGGCAACGCCACCGGACTGCAGATTTTACTGAATGAGCGGCCGGTAAAGATCTTCGGGAGCAGCGGTCAGGTGGTAAGCCTGAAGATACCATAAATCAAAGTGTTAGGTGTTAAGAATAACCGCACCGATCACACCGAAGACTTAACCCTTAAAAATTAACACGTTCATCAAATGCAACAGGACCGACAAAAAATTCTGACGATCAGCGTCAAACGGCTGTTACGGCGGGGCGCCAGCAGCCGGCTTCACAAAATCGTCAACAAAACCCACGGCGCGGACATCTCCATCCTGTTCAGGAGCCTGTCGCTCCAGGATCAACGGCTGCTGTTCGACATGATCGACGATGTGGAGCAAAAAGGGATTGTCTTCAGCGAGTTGGATGAAGACCTCTTTATTGAACTCATCGACGGCATGGATCCGGATGAAGTCGTGGCCATCTTGGAGGACATGCCCAACGATGACGTCGCCGACCTGTTGAATCAACTCCCCGATGAAACCGCCAGCACCCTGCTTAAGCGCATGAAGAAAGAGGGTTCCGATGAGGTCGAAGACCTCATGCGATTCGAAGACGATACCGCCGGCGGTATCATGAACCCCGATTTTATCGCCCTGAACCAGGAGATTACCGCCAAAGAGGCCATCGAGCGTATCCAGAAAGAGTTTGCCGATGTCGAGATGCCCTTTTATCTCTACGCGGTGGACGAGTACGGCAACCTGGTGGGCGTCTGTTCCCTGCGGCAGCTGGTGGTGGTCAAACCCCATACCCCCTTGAAATCCTTCATGACCACCGATGTCCTTTCCGTGCAGACCCACATGGACCAGGAGGAAGTTGCCAAGCTGGTCGCCCGCTACGACATCCTGGCCGTTCCGGTGGTGGACGAGAGCAACCGACTGGTGGGAATCGTTACCGTGGACGATGTCATCGATATTTTCCGCGAAGAGGCGACCGAAGATATCCTGAAAATGGCCGGTGTGGGTGAAGAATACGTTGAAACCCAAAGCATCCTCAAAAGCACCCGCATCCGCCTGCCCTGGCTCTTTGCCAGCTGCCTGGGCGGTTTATTCGCTTTTTACGTCATCGGCCGATTCGAGGAGAGCCT
>JAGTUY010000027.1 GCA_018224455.1 Desulfosarcina sp. | reverse complement strand
TTTTTCATGTCAATGCCATTTTTTGGTTTGAACCCTCCCCGCGGCAAGCCGCGGGGAGGGTTCACCGTGAGGATAAAAACCGATTTTCCAGTTCGCTCGCTAACCCCGCCGTAAGCGGCGGGGTTAGCACTCGCTACCGCGGTTCAATGGCCATTTCCTCTTCGTCCGTCGACGGGTTGACCGGACACCACCCGGCGCTGCAAACGCCGCCCCTGTTTTTGCCATCGGGCAATCGCAATTGCGGTAAACTGTTGACAAAATGAGCGCCAACACTTAATGTCAATTGTTTGAAAAGATGAGACATTTTAGTATCCTGTGTCATCACCACGACTGCGATTGGCGATGCCGGTCAAAGGCAGCGCCTTTTCGGCGGTGCCGGCAGATGACCGAACAAGATCGAAACCACATTATGATTCAGGGATCGGCATCGATCCCGATAAAAGGGACTAAAGAAGAGGTTGTGAATGCTCAATGTGATGCGAAGACAAGCTGGCAGTTGGATGATCAAGGTAATTCTGTTCGCTATCGTAATCGTGTTCGTATTCTGGGGCGTGGGTAGTTTCCGCACCCCGGAGGCAACCAGGGTTGCCGTCGTCAACGATGAAATCATTTCCGTAGCTGAATATCGACGCGCTTACAACAACCTGATCGATCAATATCGTCAGCGATTCGGATCCAGCTTGAACGATGGCATGATTGAAATGCTCAACGTTAAAAACCAGGCCCTGAACCAGCTGATCGACCGCACCATTCTCCTGCAGGAAGCAAAAAAGCTTGATCTGCGGGTTTCCGATGCCGAGGTTGCCGAATCGATCGTGAGAACCGCAATCTTTCAGAACAACGGATCTTTCGACAATCGACGCTACCAGGAAATCCTTGCCCAAGTCCACCTCACCCCGGAAGAGTTTGAAGCGGATCAGAAAAACGTTTTACTGGGTGAGAAACTCACCCGGATCATCATGGGTGCCGCAAAGGTATCCGAAGCGGAGGCACGCCAGTGGTATGACTGGCAAAACACCTCGGTGAACGTCGACTACGTTTTGTTTGAACCGGCCGGCTATAGCGACATCAAGCCTTCGGCGGAGGAGATTGCCGCCTATTTTGCGGCCCAGAAAGAAAACTACAAAACCGACCCCATGGTCAAAGCCCGATACGTGGTGTTTGACCCGGACGCTTACAAAGATCAGGTTAAGGTTGATGAAGACGAAATCACGGACTACTATGATTCCAACCTCAACGAGTTCAAAAACGAAAAAAGCGTAGAAGCCCGCCATATTCTAATCAAACTAGATCCGGCAGCCAACGAAGAAGCCGACCTGGCGGCCAAGACCCGGGCGGAGGAAATCTCGAAGATGGCCAAAGGCGGACAGGACTTTGCCGAACTGGCAAAAACCTATTCCGAAGGCCCCACCAAAGACCGGGGCGGCTATCTGGGAAAATTCCAGCAATCGCAGATGGTCAAGCCGTTTGCCGACAAGGCATTTTCCATGGCTGCCGGCGAGATCAGCGAACCGATAAAGACGCAATTCGGGTGGCATGTCATCAAGGTTGAGTCGGTGGAAGAAGCGTCCACGCGAACGATCGAACAAAGCAGAGAACAGATCATTGAGACCCTGATCCTCCGGAAGACACGAAATCTGGCTTACGACAAAGCCGAGCAGTTCTACGAGAGGTGTTTTGAAAAGGATGACCTGGTCAACAATGCAAAGACCTTTGAGCTGGCCGTGATGGAAACCGGTGCCTTCAGCCGCCGGGGACCAGACGCATTGGGCAGTGACAAAGGCACATTCGCAACCGCCGCCTTTGCCCTCCAAACCGACGAGATCGGCGATATTCAGGAAATCGGGGGCCGATATTACCTCATTCAGCCCACCGAAACCATCGACGCCGCCATTCCTGAGTTGGAAGCGGTTAAAGCCAGGGTCGAAGATGACCTGACCAAGAAAATGCAGACCGATAAGGCCCGTGAGGATGCCGAGGCCATGTCAGCGAATCTACGTGCGGGAAAAACGTTCAATGAAAGCGCCGCCGGTCATGGCGTGGATGTTAAGCAAACCGGTTTGTTTACGCGCAATGCAGCCATACCTGAAATAGGTTCGGACCCGAAATTCGCTGAAGCTGCCTTTCAACTTTCCTCATCCGGCAACACAAGCGGTGGGCCGGTACAGGGAAGTGCAGGTTTTTACCTGTTGCGGCTATCAGAGCGAAAATCACCGGCAGCCGACGGTTTTGAAACCGAGAAAGACGGCATCAGCGACATGCTCCTTCGACAGAAGCAAAGAACCGTGATCCAGGATTGGATCGACTCACGGAAATCGAACAGCCAGGTTACCATCGAGAAAACGTATCTGGAATAGCGGGTCGGCAAAAGCATTATCATCGGTCACTCACGTTAGGATGAGGTTGATATGAAAACACCACGCGCCTCGTTTGGTTCCGGCAACCCTACCGGTTATATTTCAAAAAAATGCCCGGAATGCCTGGAGTATATGCCCCTGAACGTGGACGTCTGTCCGTCGTGCAGCCTCCCCGTCGGGAAGATAAACAAAAATGGCATGGCTGCACGAAAAACG
>JAGTUY010000026.1 GCA_018224455.1 Desulfosarcina sp. | reverse complement strand
CCGCGGGCCCGCCAACGGCTTCTGCATCGGGCGAATGCATGATTGTGTCCACTTGCTCGAAAATGGCGTCAATATCAGGATCGTTCAGGAACTGATGGGTCACGCGGAGGTCAAAACCACCGAGATCTACACCCATGTCATGCAGAAAAACCTGGCGGCAGTGGCCAGCCCCTTGGACACCCTTCGTAACGACGACCCGGATAAAATACGGCTGCGAACCGGCTCCCGGCATAATCGTTTGATTGCAGACTGCCGGTGGGACTTACCCCACAATCTGTCGGCGGATGACCGTGTCTTTCTTCCAGCGGTGGTCATCTCTTTTGGGGTAGCCGATGTTGTAGTGCAGGCCGCGGCTCTCCTTGCGGTGGGCAGCGCATTTTATGATCAGCTCGGCCACGGTGGCGATGTTGCGAAGCTCGATGAGGTTCGGAGAGACCTTGAAATTCCAGTAGTACTCGCTGATTTCGTTGAGGATGGTGTCGATGCGGCGTTGTGCGCGGGCCAGGCGCTTGTCCGAGCGCACGATGCCCACATAGTTCCACATCAGGCGACGGATTTCGTCCCAGTTGTGGGCGACCATGATCTGCTCGTCGCTGTCGGTGGTGCCCACGTCGTCCCAGTCCGGGATGTCCGGGAAGGTTCCCCTGTTGTTGCCGGCAAGGTCCCTTACCGCCTGGCGGGCGGCGGCATCGGCGTAGATCAAGGCCTCCAGCAGGGAGTTGCTGGCCAGCCGGTTGGCGCCGTGAAGCCCGGTGCAGGCGGTTTCGCCCACGGCATAGAGGTGGTTGATGTCCGTACGGCCGAACATATCCGTGACCACACCGCCGCACATGTAGTGGGCGGCCGGCACGACGGGGATCGGTGCTTTGGTCATGTCGATGCCGAAAGCGAGGCATTTTTCAACCAGGTTGGGAAAGCGATGTGTGACGAAGGCCGCCGGCCGGTGGGAAATATCCAGAAATACGCTGTCATGGCCGGTGCGTTTGAGCTCCGCGTCGATGGCGCGGGCCACGACGTCGCGGCAGGCCAGGTCTTCTTGCGGGTCGTACCGCTGCATGAAGGAGTTGCCGGCGGCATCCATCAGGCGTCCCCCTTCGCCGCGCACCGCTTCCGAGATGAGAAAATTTTTGGCGGCCGGATGATACAGGCAGGTGGGATGGAACTGGACGAACTCCAGGTTCGCCACGGTGGCGCCCGCCCGGTATCCCATGGCAATGCCGTCGCCGGTGGCGATGTCCGGGTTGCTGGTGTAAAGATACACCTTGCCGGCACCGCCGGTGGCCAGCAGGGTGATGTTGGCGCCGACGGTCAGGACCCGGTGCGATTCGCGGTCCAGCACATAGGCGCCGCAGCAGTAATCCTCATGGGTGGTGGTGACCAGACCGCGCCTGATGCGTGTGGAGAAGGTGATCAGGTCGATGGCCATGTGGTTTTCGTAAAAGCGGATATTGCGGTTCTGGCGGGCACGCTCCAGGAGCACCCGCTCGACTTCACGGCCGGTCATGTCGTGGGCGTGGACGATGCGGTTGCGCGAGTGCCCGCCCTCCCGGCCCAGATTAAAAGTCGCGCTGTCGTTTTTCCCGAGACTGCCGCCTTCCGTGTTGAAGCCGACGCCGATCTCCATTAATTCCCGGATGCGCTCGGGACCGCCAACCACCACCTGTCGGACCACGTCCGGATTGCACAGGCCATCGCCGGCATCCAGGGTATCCTGGATGTGCAGGTCAAAGGAATCCTGTTGGTCGAATACGGAGGCGATACCCCCCTGGGCGAGGTTGGTGTTGCTGTCCACCGCCTGCTTTTTGGTGACGACGGCCACGGTTCCGCTGTCGGCCACCTTGAGGGCAACCATCAATCCGGCGATGCCGCTGCCGATGATGAGAAAATCAGTTTGTATATCCATGAATCAATACAGGGAAGAGCGGGATTTTCGTCGGCTCGAACTGAACAGGCCGATGAAAAAACCCACCAGCATGATTCCGCCGCCGGTGAGCACCCATTGGATGATGCGGCTGCGCTTCAGCTGCATGTTTTCTTCATCCAGTCTGGCCGACAGGGTTTTCTCCGCTTCCAGATCGGCGCTCACCTGCTCGTGGCGCTGCTTGAGCTTCAGGAAATCAGCGGCTTCCTTCTTCAGGGTCTCGTAAGCGGTGCTGAGTTCGTCGCGATCCTTCTGGTTTTGGGAAAGATCGGAATCGGTGGCTTTTTTCTGCGCACTGAGATTGTCGAAACTGTCCTTCAGGTCCTTGTAATTGGCGGTCAGCACGTCAAAGTCCTGCCGCACACGGCCCAGTACCATGGCACAGGGCTGATTGGGGGTGATATAGCGGTTGAGCACCCAGCCCTCCTTGCCATTGGGGTCGCGCACCATGGACCACTCTGCACCTTTTTCCAGGATCTCGAGCGCGCTTCCGCTCTGGACCAGTGAAATGATTTTGCGGTCTGAGGCGGGGCCGGTGCGCATGGTGATTTCGAAGTTTTCGGACACGTAAACGGTTTCCGCGATACTTGCGGCCGGCAGGATCAAAAGGCCAATTAGAACTATCCAGAACCCTACTTTCAGGCTTTTCATAACCAATTCACACTCCATTTAATTGGGGTTGTTTCAGCCACTGGAAAAAACGGGCCTATTCTGAGTTGAAAAACGAGCATCTGTCAATAATTTCTTTTCAAACCGCAAGCTCTGTGGTAATCAAAAAGTGCAACAGAAACAGGCAGGTGAAGGCTTTATGATCGCGTACGACCTACAATGCAGCAACGGCCACCAGTTTGAAGGCTGGTTCGAAGACAGCCAATCTTTCGACCGGCAGAAAAAGCAGGGGATGATCACCTGCCCGGTATGCGAGGACACCGGCGTATTCAAACTGCCCTCCATGTTTTCCATTAAGGGCTCATCCGGCTCGCTGCCCATCAACCCGGGCCAAGCTGCGGACATGGCGGCCCTGGGCAAAAAAATAGTCGACTATGTGCAGAATAATTTCGACAACGTGGGCGCCGATTTTGCCGAAGAGGCACTGAAGATGCACTACGGCGTAACCGAACCTCGGAGCATCCGCGGCGTCAGCACGCCCAGGGAGGAAGAAACCCTCAAAGCCGAAGGCATCCGTTTTTTCAAGTTTCCCGTTCCCTCGGAACCATCGGATCCGGAAGCCTCCTAACCGGTAGATTCTGCATTCCGTCAATCCCCGAACCCTGATAAACCGAAAACCGCAAATTTTGGGCAACCAATCGTAAACAACAAACTTCAAGCGACCCATCTCAAATAAATTCCAATTTCAAATATCCAAACTTTGATGCCATAAGGTTCGGAATTTTGAATTTGATTATTGTAATTTATTTGAGATGGGTCATTTGTCTATTGTCCTTTTTTTTGTTTGTCTTCCGGCTTCCAGTTTCAGTTCTCCGATTTCAGTCCTCTGTCCTCCGGCCCTGTTCTCCGTCTTCAGGCAACTCCGGGTTCAACCGCCTGGCCAGCATGGAGCGGCGCTGCCGGGGGCGATCGTTTTTCAAGGCCACGTTCAGGGCTTTGGTGGTGCCTACCATGACCACCAGCTGTTTGCCGCGGCTCAGCGCGGTGTAGAGCAGATTGCGCTGGAGCATGACATAGTGCTGAATCAGCAACGGAATCACAACGGCCGGGTATTCCGATCCCTGGGATTTGTGCACGGAGATCGCGTAGGCCAGGCTCAGCTCGTCCAGTTCCACGAATTCATAGGGTACCTTGCGGCCGTCGTAGTCCACCTCGGCACGCTCGTCTTCCAGATCGATGCTGTCCAGAATGCCGATATCCCCGTTGAAGACTTCCTTGCGATAGTTGTTGCGCAGGTGCATCACCTTGTCGCCCACCCTGAACCGGCGTCCCACCACCTCCACCTGTTCACCGGTGGGGTTCAACGCGTCCTGGAGCACCCGATTCAGGTTGAGCGTGCCCACCGGGCCGCGATGCATGGGGGTGAGCACTTGAATGTCGCGGACAGGATCCAGCCTCAAGTGGCGGGGAATTTCCCGCCGGCAGAGGTTGACCACCGTTTCGACCACCCGTTCGGGATCGGCCTGCTCCATGAAGTAAAACTCCGACAGCGCATCCGGGTCGTCGGGAGGGGCGATGACCGGCGGCTGGCCGCTGCGGACCCGGTGGGCATTGACGACGATGGCGCTCTGCTCGTCCTGGCGGAAAATTTCGGTCAGTTCGAAAGTCATGATTTTCCGCGAGCGGATCAGGTCGGACAGCACGTTGCCCGGCCCCACCGAGGGCAGCTGGAACACGTCCCCCACCAGGATGAGGGTGGCAGTCACCGGTACGGCCCGGATCAGGTCGGCCATGAGCAGGGTGTCCACCATGGAAGTCTCGTCCACGACCACCACATCGGCGGCCAGGGGATCGTCTTCGCTGCGCTCGAAGCGGCCGTCGGCCAGGTTGTAGCCCAAGGCCTTGTGCAGGGTGGCCGCCGGCCGGCCGGTCACTTCGGAAAGGCGCCGGGCGGCCCGGCCCGTGGGCGCGGCCAGCATCACCCGCTGTCCCAGCCGCTCCATCACGGCGGTAATCGAGCGGACCAGCGTGGTTTTCCCGGTGCCGGGACCGCCGGTAATCACCGACACCTTGTGGGAGAGCAGTTGCGAGAGGATCTCCTCCTGCTGCGCGGACAGGGTGATGGACAGTTTCTTCAGCACTTCTTCGGTGATCAACCGGCTCTCCGGCGGCGTGTCGGCAAGGGGGATGGACTGCATGGCTTCGATGCGGCGGGCGATCACGGTCTCGGCCTGGTGGAGCAGCCGTGGAAAGACAAGGGGCGACGCCGCACCAGGGGCTTCATCCGCCACCACCAGCTCACCCGCCTGAACCAGGTGATCCAAGGCGGCCGTGCCGGTTTCCGGCCCGACATCGTAGGTGTCCCGGCACTGGTCGAAAAGCCGGTCGCGGGCGATATAGGCATGCCCCTGGTCCACGGCCTGTTCGAACAGGTGAAACATGCAGGCCCTGGCCCGGTCCATTTCATCCACGGGCGTGTCGGCGTGCCGGACGATGGCGTCGGCAATGCGAAAACCGATGCGGGGGATGTCCTCGGCCACCCGGTAGGGGTCGTTACACAGAATGTCGATGACATCCGAGCCATACTCGCGCAGTAGACGGCCGGCGTGGGCGGTGTCCACACCGGCTTCCTCCAGAAAGCGTACCAGCTGCCGGGCCGCGTGATGGGATTGCCAGGCCCCGGCGATGCGCCGGGCGGTTTTTTTGCCGATGCCGGCCACCTCGGTGAGCCGATCCGGAGCATCCTCGATCACCGCCAGGGTGTCGGCCTTGAAGTGGTTGATGATCCGGTCGATCAGCCGGTGACCCACGCCTTTGATGAAACCCGATTCCAGGTAGCTGCGAATACCGTCCACCGTGGCCGGCAGAAGCACGGTAAAGACCGTGAAGGTGAGCTGCTGGCCATAGCGGGCATGGGTCTCCCAGCGTCCCCGGACCTCTATCGATTCCCCGACGCGAGGCTCGGGCATGGTGCCTTTGATGGTGATGGTCCGGCGGTTTTCATCGGTGCGCAGCCGGGCGATGGTATAGTGATTCTCCCGGTTGTAATAAGTGACCCGGTCGATATGGCCGGCCAGGGTGATTTCCGGTGACGGCGTCATGGAATCGAGCCGGGCCGATCCAGGATCCATTGCACCGCCCGGTTCAGGTCGGCGGCCACGGGGTCGGGGCGCTGGCCGTTCTCGTCGAGGGACCGGAGGGCGGCCTTGCCGTTGCCGGTCTGCACCAGGATGGTCCGGCCGCAGCCCGCGGCCCGGCGCGGCCGGCGGTGCATGCTTTCCAGTTCCGCGAGGGGAATCATGCCGCGGTTGACCGCCGACTGGTTGGTGATGACGCTGCAACCGCTGCGGCTGAAGCGGGCGACGGCATCCAGGCTGCTCTGAATGAAAGAAAAATCAGCCCAGCACTTGATGTAATCGGGTGAGTCCTCATTGATGACACCGTCGCGGTCGAGGAATACGGTGGTACCGCTCATAGCTGATTGCTGGTGG
>JAGTUY010000025.1 GCA_018224455.1 Desulfosarcina sp. | reverse complement strand
GGGGTATGGATGTCCATTCTGCCGGGGATGCCCAGGAAATTGCCGAGGCCTCGGCAGCTATGTTCACCGGCAAGATCGAAGGGCTGAAGATTGCCAAGGCCCTGGGGTGCTATGCCGACGATATCCCGGCCGAATGGAATGAAAAGGCCACTATCCTCAAGTCCCGGCCCGGAACACCGGTTCAGCGGAAGCCGCCGCCCGGTGAGGCGGGGGTGATGCCCATCTTTCACTGTGACCAGGAGGTGCCCTGCAACCCCTGCACCTCGGTTTGCCCGGAAGGCGCTATCCGAACCGAGGAAGACAAGATCACCGGGCTGCCTTTCCTGGTGGATGGAACCGCGTGTAAAGGGTGTTTGGCCTGTGTGGCTATCTGTCCGGGACTGGCGGTCACGCTGGCTGACTACCGCAAGGATCCGGACCACCCCACTGTCACCCTGCCATACGAAATCTGGCGGGAGGGGGTGGAGAAGGGGCAGCGGGTGCCGGTGACCGACCGCGATGGGGCCATCCTGGGCTATTACCCGGTGCAGCGGGTCGTGGCCAACCGTAAAAAATATCCGGGAACCTTGCTGGTCCAGATCAAGATGGCAAGGGCGGCGGCCAAAAGGGCCGTCGGCATCCGGGTCCAGGAGGCCCAGGCAGACCCGAACACCGTCTATGAAAACGCGCCTCTGCCCGACGAGGCAGTCATCTGCCGCTGCGAGCGTATCACCGCCGGCGAGATCCGAACCGCCGTCCGCAGCGGAGTCAGGGACATCAATCAAATGAAAGCACTCAACCGGGCCGGCATGGGGGCCTGCGGTTCCAAAACCTGCCGGCCCATGATCTGGCGGATTTTCCAGGAAGAGGGTGTGGCTCTGGCGGCGGTCACCGATCGGGTGGACCGGCCGCTCTTCGTGGAGGTCGCCCTGGGGACGCTGGCCGGTGAAAGGCGTGGTGATCGGAATGGATAACATCGATGTCATTATCGCCGGGGCCGGTTCGATGGGCGTTCCCACGGCCATGGCATTAGGGGCCATGGGTCTGAAGACGCTGGTGGTGGACGGCAAGCCGTCGCCGGGCCAGGGGGACAACAAACGGGCTATCGGCGGGATCCGGGCCACCCACTCCGACCCGGCAAAAATCCGTGTGGGGCTTCGCTCACTGGATATTTTTTCCACTTGGAAGGAGACCCACGGAGACGACATCGAGTGGCTCAAGGGCGGCTATCTCTTCCCGGTGTACCGCGAGCAGGAATCCCACGCCTTGAAGAAACTGCTGCCGCTGCAACAGCAATTCGGCCTGAATATCGACTTCATTGACCCTGATCAGCTGCAGCGAATCATTCCGGGCATCGATGCCGTCGGTCTCCTCGGCGGGACCTTCTCGCCGGATGACGGTTCGGCGTCACCACTTCTGGCCATCAACGCCTTTGCACGAAAAGCCCTTGAAAATAATGCCCGATTCCATTTTAATGAACGGATCGACACCCTGCTGGTGGAAAAGGGCAGGGTGATGGGCATCCAAACGGACAAGGGGCAATACCGTGCGCCGGTGGTGGTGGATGCGGCCGGCGCCTATTCCCGGCCGTTTTGCGCAACTGCCGGCGTGAACCTGCCCGTGATTCCTGATTCCCACGAAGGGGCGATCACCGAGCCGGTGGCCCGCATGTTTGCATGCATGGTGGTGGACCTGCGGCCGGGACCGGGATCGAAGAATTACTATTTCTACCAGAATATCCATGGCCAGGTGGTGTTCTGTATCACACCGGACCCGCCCATTCTCGGCACCGATACCCGGGAGACATCGGTGTTTTTGCCCCAGGTGGCCGCCCGTATGGTCGCGCTGATCCCCCGATTGAAAACCTTGCGGGTGCGGCGGGTATGGCGAGGGTGCTACCCCATGAGTCCTGACGGATCTCCCATCGTGGGCTGGAGCCCTGCAATCGCGGGGTTGTTTCATATCACCGGCATGTGCGGCCAGGGCTTCATGCTTGGACCGGGCATGGGTGAACTGGCTGCACGGATGATTTCCGGCACCGCAACCGATCAGGACCAGACGGCCATGGACATTTTTTCGCCGGCCCGGCGGTTCTCCGAAGTTCGCGAAGAACTTAAATAACTTAAAAAAACGATATCACACAGGAGCGAGACCATGACCCCAATCAAATCCACCACACGCCAGACCTTGACCTATCCGCGTCGCCATGTCGATAAAGGCTATACCGACCAGTACCTGGATGTGGACCTGTCCGCCGGCACCATTGCCACCGGTCCTATCGAGGAGAAAATCAAGAAAACCTTCATCGGCGGCAAAGGCTTCGATCTCTGGCTGTTGTGGGAGGCCCTGAAAGGCGACAACCAATGGGACGATCCGCAAAATGCCATCTGCATCGCTTCGGGTCCCATGGGGGGCACGCCGGCCTACCCCGGTTCGGGCAAAAGTATCGTGACCTCGATCTCCCCGCTTACCGGTTCGGTGATCGATTCCAACGTGGGCGGCTATTTCGGTCCGTATCTGAAGTTTTCCGGTTTCGATGCCCTTCGGATTACCGGAAAGACCAAAGGGGATACGGTGGTTGTCATCGACGGCATCCAAGAGAAGATCGACATCCTCGAGATTCCGGGACTGCCCGAAGATGCCTATGCGCTTTCCGACGTGCTGACGGATCACTTCTCCCAAGGCAAGAAGGTGGGTATCTCAGTGATTTCGGCAGGCCCCGGCGCAGCCAATACCCGTATCGGCTGCCTGAATTTTTCCTGGTATGACAATGCCCGCAAGCGGGTTCGTTACAAGCAGGCGGGGCGGGGGGGCATCGGAACGGTTTTTGCGGACAAGGGCCTCAAGGCCGTGGTGGCCCGCTGGGAGCAGGTTTCCCTGAAAACCAACAACCCCGCCGACCTGGAGGCCCTCAAGACCGTGGCCCGGTGCCACTCCAGGGAAATTGTGGAACTGGATCCCAAGCAGAACGAAATGGCCCGCCTCGGTACTGTCCACCTGGTTCCGATCATGAATGATTTTGATCTGCTGCCCACCAATAATTTTCAATACGGCTCCCATCCGGGGGCGTCGCTCATCGGGCGGGAGGCTTTTGAAAAGCTCTTCGATCCGGGTTATGACGGCTGCTGGAAGGGCTGCACCGTGGCCTGCGCCCACGGCGTCAAGGACTTCGTGCCCTACACCGGCGGGTACAAGGGCCGCAAGGTCTTCGTTGACGGGCCCGAATACGAAACCATTGCCGGCTGCGGCTCCAACCTGGGGATTTTTGACCCCTTCACCATTCTGGAGATCAATTTTTACTGCGACGCCTATGGCCTGGATACGATCAGCGTGGGCACGTCCATCGCCTTCGTCATGGAGTGCTTCGAGCGCGGATTGATCAACATCGGCCACACCGGCGGCATGGACCTCTCTTTCGGCAACCGTCTCAACGCCCTGGAACTAGTTCACCAGATGGCCTCCGGGGAGGGCTTCGGAGCCATTGTCGGGCAGGGCATCCGCCGAATGAAAGGCATATTTGCCGAACGGTTCGGTGCCGACCCGGCCATGCTGCAGGATATCGGCATGGAGTCCAAGGGGCTGGAATTCTCGGAATACATGACCAAGGAATCCCTGGCCCAGCAGGGGGGGTACGGTCTGGCGCTCAAAGGCCCCCAGCACGACGAAGCCTGGCT
>JAGTUY010000024.1 GCA_018224455.1 Desulfosarcina sp. | reverse complement strand
TTCTGTTTTTCGGAAAGAAAGTGTTACCCCGTTTTTTCATGTTTTGTACGAATTCTTAGTATCACGAACACTGTAATAGCGATTTGTTTTTTCAAAACATTTGGACCGCGAAGGTCCACTTGCTGATGGAAAACCACGAAAAATTCCTTATGGCATAATGGTGGGGATCACTCGGCGACCAAGCCTGTGGTAAAGCTTGAAGTCGCTGTCCATAGTAAAAACCTGGCAGTTTTGCTCAATCTCGCTCATCCTGACCAGGCATGCATCGGCCAACGACATCGGAACTGAGTGATACTTGGACAGGAGTTTCTTGACCGAAAGGAGGCCATCATCCAATCGAAACGGTATCGAAATAACCTTGCGCTCGATCATCTGCATCACGGAGTCAGCACCTTTCTGCGTTGACCGCAACAAGAAGCAGGCCTCGGAAACCACTGCCTCGCAAGTGAGCATAGGGGGCGCAATTTTTGCCCATTGATCCAGCGCCCATTGGTGAAAGTTATCCCTCCGATTCAGGAAGGCTACCAACGGGCCCGTGTCCAATATCACACCCTGTTTCAATTCCCGTATCCTTCCAGATGTTTCTTGCTGAACGAGAGGTCAGTCGGGCCATCTATCGAGCCGCTCAGATCCTTGGCGAGATCCAAACAGGAATTGGGGGTGATGTTGTCGCGCATCGAGAGAACGTATTCGATAGCTGCGCGGATCAGATTCGATTTGCTCTCACCGGTTTTTTCTGCAACATTTGTTAATCTCTGATCAAGGTCTTCAGGTACTTTGACGGTTACTGTTTTCATTTTGAGCGCCTTTTCAGTTGACGGTATTATCATGACGTCACAATGGTAATACGAAGTCCGATCAATGTCAAGATCGGATACTCATTGTGCCGATGGTACATTGAATAGGGTCGCCGGACACAGCGGGCTTTCTCATCAAGAACCTTAATGATATCTATTTGCGATATAGTCACCGTCTAAGAATAACAAATTTCATAACGGTCCGTGGGGTCAAACATCGCCCAAAGGGAAAAGAAATATGAGTTTGCTTGAATTCCATATCGGCCGGTGTGCTCGGTCATCATGGAAAATCATTCAATAACACTCAACCTATTCCGGAGGGGAACATACTAAGATCCAGACAAGATCCAGGGTCGGACCAAGCCAACCTATAGACATAAAGCATAAAATGACGAAAAGTTGGCCCTAATACGGTCTTAGCCGGCCAGTTTTGATACCAAAAACGACGTTTTAATGGAGTTGGGGACATTCTATAATCCTTATGTCAACAAGTTTTTATTAATATACATTTCAATTAGTTAAATTGATTATAAATCAAAGCGCGCACTCCTCCTGTTGATTCTGATGAAAATGGTTGGCGAGGTATTCTCTTCCTTCGGCGAACTTACGATCTGATCGTTACGTTTATCCGGCATGATCCGAACCGGCGGATCCACCCATCATTCCTTATCCAGATTCTCAAGTTCGGAAGAGAGGCCCATTGATTGTCCCCCCAGAGGTCATTTTGCCTCAACGTCCATAAGCGGGCTCTCTCGCCGAAAATTCAAAATGGTGTTTAAACTATCCGTTCAATTTCTTCTCACCTCATAAAAATAATATTACTTCTAAAACTGAATCGACAGGCCCTGGATTGTCCCCTACGAAATCAATGCTTCAACGGGCCAAGACGGGCTCTGCCGAAAGATAATTTGGATTGAAGGGTTCGTTCTTTTTCAGCATGGTCCAAGCGATGACCAGCATCTTGGCGGCGATCTTGACGCGGGCTTTGGTCCTGATCCCCCGTTCCCCCTGGCGGCCTTCCAGCATGCGGTTGAATATTCGGCGGAAGGCGTCGTTGCGATAGGAGGCGATCAGGGCGGCCTGATAAAGGCCGTAGCGCAATTCTGCATCGCCTCTTTTTGAAATGACCGGAACCTTCTCCTGGCTCTTCTTGCCGCTGCGGTTGGCGTTGAGATCCAGGCCGGCCAGACGAATCACCTGCTTGCGGCTTTTAAACCGCATGGGGTTGGCCAGGGTGGAAAGTACCAGAGGCGCGATGTAAGGACCGAAACCGGGGATGGTCAGCAATAACTTGTAAGACGGCAATTTCCGACAAACGGTATGGATCTGTTCCATGACCTGTCCAAGCTCATTTTCGACTGCCTTGAACCGCTCAACCAGCATCTCGGCTTCATATTCAGCCGCATCGTCAACCGGCAGGCCGATGGAACGTCCGGCGGCCGTATGGATCTTTCTCAGCCGGTTGATCTGGCGGACGCCCCGGTCGGTGGTCGTCACATGGCGGACAAAGACGTCGAAGTCCGTGGCGGCGATCTTGCGCGGGTCTATGTACCACCTGACGATGGCCAAGTTCTCGGCCATGCACGATCCCCAGTGGCGATCCATTTCCGGAAAGTACTTGGCCAACAGGCCGTTGCGGATGCGCATACGCAGCCGATGAGTCTCTTTCTTCAATTGTCTGCGGACCGACAGGAGGTGGCGCAGAGCCAGCATGTCGGCCTCTGGATTTTCATAGAACAAGCACTTGCCTTGGCTGATCAGATCGGCGACATTGGCGCTGTCCTTGGTGTCGTTTTTGTCCCAGCGGCCATCGAGCAGTTCCCGGTTGTCCTTGACAGCCTTGCCGGCCACCAGAACCACCAAGTAGCCGTTTTCAGTGAGCCAGTGAGCTAACGGCTTGTGGTAGTTGCTGGTGGGCTCCAGGCCGAAGACGGTAGACTCCAGGTTGTGCTGTGCCAAGAGGGTATCGACCTGTTCGATGAGCCTTTTGAAGCCCATCAGGTCATTGGTAAAGATAAGCCGGCGCCACAGCGACTGGCCCTTGGCAGTGCCAAAGAACGCATGGTTCTTGTCCTTGGCGATATCGATCCCGACGATCAGGTGGCTGCCCGAGCCACGGATCTGGCTGCGGAGTTTGCAAAACCATTCGAAGCGTGCAATGTCGTCCATTTCTATCCCTCCTGGTTTTCTATTAAAAAGGAAATTTATGCTCATTTCTATCAGGAGGTATTCTCTTTTTCTACGCGATAATTACTTTTCTTTATGCTACCTGTGTCGGTATATTCTCTAATTATTTTAATATATAACGTCCATTGAAATATAGGTTTAAATTTTTTATCTACTGTGGTAACAGGGAATATGCCACGAAAAGCCCGCATAGACGCTCCAGGAGCGTTGCATCATATTATTGTCAGGGGTATTGAACGCCGAAAGATATTTTATGACGATGAAGACCGGG
>JAGTUY010000023.1 GCA_018224455.1 Desulfosarcina sp. | reverse complement strand
TTCTCTCCGGGCTCACCGAACAGACATGGCTGGGGGCGAACGACTGGCACAGGGTGCAGGAGTAATAGATTTCGACATCCTCGTCGGTCATTTTTTCGACACGTTCATCACGCGTTTTGTACTCGGCGCGGGCGCGCGTGGTGAGTTTGTCCACGTCGGCCTTTTTGGTCATCAGGGTCACCTGGACTTTGTCCAGAATCTTGCCGAAATCCTGGTGGAACTTGGCGTGCAGGACGACACCGATGTCCTTCAGTGTAAAGCCTTTCTCGATGGCGGCCTTGCTGATGCGCACCCAGGAGATATCGCGTTGACCGATGTGCATGACCCCCTGGATGTAGTTGATCAGGTGGTGGATCTGGCGCTCCAGGATCGGCTCGAAGTCGGTCTGAAATTCGCGGCCGGCCACCTGGATGTAGATGCCCATGGGGAAGGTGCCGCCTTCTTTAACGTCTCCAATATCCGGACCGTCGACGATCACTTTGCCGTCTTCGATTTCGTTCATATCGGCCATCTTGACCAGCTCGGTGCACTGGGTTTTGCCGCCGCCGCACTGGGCGAACAGGTCGGCGCCACGCACACGCTCACCTTCGTAAGCCGGACCGAAGGCGCAGGGGATCTCGATGTCGGAAACGATGGTCTTCAGGCCGCGAACCTCGACGCTGCGCTGGCACATCTCGCTGTGGGGTACATTGGCCACCACGTGCTCGTAGGTGCAGATACCCGTGGGTAGAATCTCGGGGATGTCGGTGTCCGCCAGGGTCGGGAACCCCCAGTTGACGCAGCCGGCGGCGGCCACGCCCCACTCGGTGCCGATGTCGCCCAGGGCGTTGACGAAGGCAAACACGCGGTCTTTGTTGTAGTGCAGGATTTTCTTGTGGTCACCGGGTTTGACGCCGCCGAAGGCCATGGCCGCACGGTTGGCAAACCCGAGGGCGAATACGGCCGAGGAGATGTCCGGCCCGAAGGGAACGATACGGGTGTTCCAGCCGATCTGAACACCGGCTTCCAGCAGCTGGTCGATAAGCGTGGTGCCATTGTGATTGGCCGCGCAGAAGATGTAAAGGCTTCTTCTCTGGTACTCTTCGACGATGTCTTTGGCGATTTCTGAATTGGGGGCGGCGCCGACCATGGCGGCAAAGCCGGGGGCCGATCCGTCAACGAATTCCACGCCGCGTTTTCTCAGGATGGTGTCGTCGGCCGGGCCCACCCAGATCTTGCCGGCGTCGATGTCAGGGTCTTCTTCGGGGTGGTAGAAATCCGGTTGGTCCAGGATGCGCAGGGCTTCCAGGATCTCGTAAGAGAAGATGGCGGCCATACCGGCGTCCAGCAGGGGGCCCAGGTAGGGCAGGTGGTTCTTGCCCTTGACATGCGGGGGCAGCAGGCCCCGGGCAAATGCCAGGGGTTTTTTCAGGTCTTCCAGGGTTTCCACCTTCATGCCGGTGAGCGAGTAGATCACCGGCAGGTAGTAGGCGGTGTTGGGAAAACCGATCTTGGTGTCGGCGTTGTAGGTGTCAAGTGCCTTTTTGAAACGGCCTTCAGCGCTGGAAACCACTTTGTATCCACCCTGAATGGCGGCAAATGCGACTAATTTAGACATGCGATATTCCTCCTTCGTTGAGGATCTGGTTGAAAATCAATTACCCTTCCAGTGCCTGGCGGTCGGCCATATCCATCAGGACGCGCTCCCTGGCCTTGTCGATGCCCAGTTCCTTGCGCTTTTTATCGATGTGGGCGATCATCAGGTGGGCATGCTTGATCGGATCGGCTTCCAGGTCCCACATGCCGCCGAACATCTTTTCCATCTCTTTGGAGATGTAGTCATGGAACACCGGGGCACCGGAGGTGGGCAGGTGCAGGCCGAAGACCGTGTAAACGCCCGAGGCGACGAAGTAGTGGCCGATGGAGATGGCTTTTTCGCTCATCCACTCGGGAGCGGAGCCTGCCAATGGAAGATCACAGATGTCCTTGCCCAACCCGCCGGCCTTGACCACTTCGGTGGCTGCCAGCAGCAGGCGGCTGTTGTCCACACAGGAACCCATGTGCAGGACCGGCGGGATACCCACGGTTTCGCAAACTTCGGCCAGACCCGGGCCGCAGTGTACGGCGGCTGCTTCCGGGGTCAGCAATCCTTCCATGGCGCAGGCGATGCCGTTGCAGCCGGTGGTTAGGACGATGACGTCGTTTTTGATCAGCTCCTTGACGACCTTGATGTGGGCCTCGTTGTGGCGGGTGCGGGCGTTGTTGCAGCCCACGACGCCGGCCACGCCGCGGATGCGGCCGTTGATGATGTTGTCGTTCAATGTGTAGTAGGTCCCGCGGAAGGTGCCGCCCAGGTGATACTGGATGGATTCCACGCTGAAACCGCCGATGGAGGATGCTTTGTACTGGGGAATCATCACATCCGCAGCGCGGTTCTGGAAGTTGTCGATACCAATTCGAACGATTTTTTCCGCATCTTCAACGGCGTGGTGTTCGTCGAATTCGATGTGGATGACGCTGTCCTGCTCCATCTTGGCGATGGGGTGGGTGGTGATCAGTTTGGTGTGAAAGCACTCGGCCACGTTGGCCACATTCTGGAAAATACACTGGATATCCACCACCATGGCGTCACAGGCGCCGGTGATGATGGCCAGCTCCTGCTGCAGGTAGGTGCCTGCCTGGGGCACGCCGTGGCGCTGGAAAATCTCGTTGGCCGTGCAGCAGATGCCGCCCAGCTGGATGCCCTTGGCGCCCTTGGACTTGGCGTACTCGATGATCTCCGGTTTCTGGCAGGTGGCCACGATCATCTCGGAGAGAATCGGCTCATGGCCGTGGACGATGATGTTGACGTGGTCTTCCTTCATGATGCCCAGGTTGGCTTCGGCCTGCAACGGATAGGGAGTGCCGAAAAGCACGTCCTGCAGATCGGTGGCCAACATGGAACCGCCCCAGCCGTCGGCGATGGCGGCGCGGGTGCCCTGCTTCATCAGGTTCTTGTAGTCCTGGTCCACGCCCATGTGGGTGCGGTGCATGATCTCCACGATTTCGCGGTCGATGTTGCGGGGGACCACGCCGTATTTCTTCCATTTTTCGTATAGCGGTGCCGGTGCGCGTTTGGCGTAAAGCAGGTTCCCGTGGGGCTTTCCCCATTCGGCCACGGCCTTTTCGGCCACTTCCAGGGCAATCTCGTCGATATCCCGATCCTTGATCTCACCATCCTCTTCGACGGTTACCGCTACTTCCAGGAACGGGGCGATCTGCAGCAGCTTGTTGGGATCCTTCATTTTGTATGCGTCGGTCTCCTTGCGGGCCACGCTCAGGAACACCTCGGCCACACCGCGGCCATGGTCGGAGTGGGCGGCTGCGCCGCCGGCGATCATGCGAATAAAGTTACGGGCCGCGATGGTGTTGGCCGTGGCGCCGCACAGGCCCTTTCGGGTGTCTTTCCCTTCGATGCCGCCTTTGGGCAGGGGCAGGCGGCAGGGGCCCATGGCACAGTTTTTACAGCAGATGCCCTGGATGCCGATGGCACAGGGTTTCATCTGGACGGCGCGGTCAAAGACCGTATCGATACCCAACTTCTGGGCACGGGCGATCATTTCCTGAGTGCCAACATCGATGGATGAGGCGACGGGGTCGGCCAGTTTGGGGTCCTTGGCTGCCGCTGTTTTTGCGACTGGTTTCTTGATTTCTGCCATCAGAGGTTCCTCCTCGTATTGGTTTCGGCATGGATTAGCGATTTAATTCCGTATTATAGCGGGATCCGTTTGTGGACCCAATTGAGTCTGTACAGAATCTTTTCGGGTTCCGTCATTTGCTCGGCGGCCGCGGTCATGGGAACGACCGTGTCCTTACCGGCGGCAGTGCGTTGTGCGGCCATTTTTTCACGCTCAGCGGCGCGCTTTTTGCGCAGGGCATCTTCGGCGGCTTCTCTTTCAGCGACTGCTTTGGCCTTGGCTTCGGCATCTGCTTTGGCCTTGGCTTCGGCATCTGCTTTGGCCTTGGCTTCGGCATCTGCTTTGGCCTTGGCTTCCGCCTCGACTTTGGCCTTGGCATCCACTTCAGCTTTGGCTTTGGCGGCGGCGTCGGCGTCGGCGTCGGCGTCGGCCTTGGCCTTGGCGGCGGCTTGTGGGTCTACCGCCGGTGCGGCGGGG